>JBKPOL010000001.1:0-8213 GCA_046733075.1 Pseudomonadota bacterium
GCCCTCGCTCGCGCATCCGAACGAGGCATTCGTCGACCGCGTGGGGATCGTGTCCCCGCAGTTCGCACGCCAGTGGGCGGGCGGGCTGCTCGACGACGACCGCGCCCAGATCGTCGTCTTCGTCGACCGCAGGCCTCCCGAGGGCAACGTTGCCGCGTGGGCGATCCAGACGGCAAGCGACTGGAAGATCGGCGCCGACAAGGACGACACCGGCGTCGTCCTGTTCGTGTTCACGGAGCCGCGGCTCGCGCGCATCGACGTCGGGTACGGCCTCGAAGACCGGCTGACCGACGCGCGCGTACACCAGCTTCTCGAGACGTATCTGGCGCCCGGGTTCGCGCGCGGCGAGTACGAGCGCGGGTTCGACGCGCTCATCTTCGCGTTGCGCAAGGAAATCCGCGGCGACGACGCCGAGTCGATCCACGCCCGCGCGGCCGCGGCGCGAAAGCGTGACGACGTGCCGTGGTTCTCACGGATCGGGACCGCGTTCGCGCGCGCGCCACACGTCGTCGCAGGGACCGTCGACACATTCAGTGAGGAGGGCCCGGCGACGCGCATCCCATCGTTGTCGCAGCCGGTGTCCTCTTCGCCATCGCTGCGTTCGGGATCGCCATGGCGGCGAACACGATTTGGCGCGTCGTGACGCTGCCCGCGACGATTCGATCTCGCAAGGCCGGCGGAACCGGCGTCGCAGTAGCGGCGAGCGTCTTCGAGATCGCGATGGGCGTCGCCGGCTTCCTGACCTGCCTGACTCTCGTGATGCTCGTGCTGCTGGCATCGGAAAGTTTCTTCACCCGCAAAGGAAGCTTCAGCGGCGCCGGTGCTGCGGTCGTGTGGCGGGCGGCAGGGCGCTGAAGTTACAGGAGGCGCAGCATGGACTCATTCACCGGCGGTTGCCTGTGCGGCAACGTCCGCATGGTGGCGTCGGGACGTCCCTACCGGGTCGGCCTTTGTCACTGTCTCGAGTGCCGCAAGCACCATGGGGCGCTCTTCAGCGCTTCCGCCGTCTTCCCTCGAGATGCAGTGAGCATCGAAGGCGAAACACGCGACTACGCCGGGCGGTTCTTCTGTCCCCGCTGCGGATCGTCCGTCTTCGCACGCACCGGCGACGAAATCGAAGTGCACCTGGGCTCCCTGGATGCGCCTGATCAGTTGATGCCGACCTACGAAAGCTGGATCATCCGTCGAGAGTCCTGGCTGCCGCCGTTTCCCTTCACAAGACGATACGAGCGCGACCGCGATGCCGCGAGTCGCTTCGAGGAGTAAGCCGGACTACGCTACCGCCCCTCCTTGAGGTTGGCGACGCGCCGATCGCGCGCACGCGCCTGCTCGAGCGCGGTCTCGCGATCGATGAAGCCCATGCGCGCACGTCCCGCGCGCGGTCCTCGATGCGCGCAAGCACGCGGTCACCGCCGCTTCAGACGACGCGTCCCGTCCGGCCATTGCGCGCGCGAGCTCGCTGGCGGACAGCCGGTTCACGATATGGATTTGGCGGCGCTGGCGCCGGCGATCCGGCCGAAGACCGAGCCATTGGTCAATCCGCTGCCACCCGGGTAGTTGAACCAGAAGATGCCGCCCACGAGCTCACCCGCCGCGAAAAGACCCGGAATCGGCTCGCCATCGGAGCTGATCACCTCGGCGTTCGCGTTGATGCGAAGACCGCCGAAGGTGAAGGTGATGCCGCAGGTTACGGCGTACGCCTCGAAGGGCGGCGTGTCGAGCGTGTTGGCCCAATTGGTCTTGTTCACGTCGAGGCCCTCCGTGTGCCGACCGTCCTTGACGTTCGGATCGAACGGACTGTCGGTGCGCACGGCGGCGTTGTATTGCTTCAGCGTTGCGAGCGCTGTCTGCTGATCGGTGTCCTCCATCTTCGAGACCAGCTCTTCCAGCGTATTGCCGCTGATCTTCGTGACCTGCCGGATCCGATACTCGTCGCGCAGCTGCTGCTTCACCTTTGCGTCGAACACCTGCCAGGCGAACTGCTTGGGCTGGCCGAGGACCACGCGGCCGTACTTCGCGTAGGTGTAGTTGCGGAAGTCGGCGCCCTCGTCGACAAAACGTTTGCCCTCCGCGTTGATGTACACGCCCCACGGATACGAGTGCTTCTGGAAGCCGTCGCCGACGGCGAGGTCACCGGTCTCCGGCGCGTTGCGGTCCCAGGCGACGGCGTGGCAGCCCGACCAGTTGCCGACCGGCGCGGCGCCGATGTCGAGCGCCATGCGAATACCGTCGCCGGTGTTGAAGCGCGTTCCGCGCACTTTGGCGAGCTCCCATCCGGGGCCCAGGTAGCGCGTTCGCCATTCGGTGTTGGCCTGAAAGCCGCCGGCCGCCAGCACGACCGCTCGCGCCGTCAACTCCCGGGTCTTGCCCTGGTACCGCACGACGACGCCATGGACGCCCGAGTCGTCGGCGAGCAGCGAGAGCGCGCGCGCCCCGTACCAGATCTCGATCCCCGCCTTCCTTGCGAGCTGCGTCTCCGCTTCGATCAGGCCCGGCCCGCCGCCGACCGCCTCGAGCGTCAGGCCTCCCCAGAACTTGAACCTGCCGCCGATCTTGAAGGCTTGCCTGCCCCACGCTGCCGTGAATCGCACGCCGCGCTTGCGCATCCACTGCACCGTCGGGAGGCTGCGCTTGACGAGGATCTCCGTGAGGTCGGGATCGCAGCGATACTCCGTCACGCGCGCCATGTCGTCGAGGAACTGCTCCTCGGTATAGGTCCCGAAGTCCGTGTTGCGGATCTCCTCTTCCGACAGGTCCGGGATGAGCGTCTTGAGATCGTCCGCACCTTCGTAGGCGATGCGGAAGAGGCCCGCCGTGAAACGTGAATTGCCGCCCGCTTCGTCTTCGTGGGCGCGCTCGAGAACGAGCACGCTCTTCACGCTTTCGCAAGCCGAGAGCGCGGCACAGAGCGCGGCATTGCCGCCGCCGACGACTATGACGTCCCAATTCTGCAATTCAGCTCCCGCTTCAGTTGCGCCGGCGTGACCGGCAGCCGCGTTGTGAATACGTCGCCGCCGAGCGCATCGTCGATCGCCGACGCGATCGCCGCGCCGACGGCATTGATGCGGGCTCCCTCGGCCTGATTGCGGCATAACGCCGCTCACACGCGCACCACCTGATTGCCCGCGAGCACGGCGTTGCGTTCCGCATCGCCGGCTCCAGTAGACGACCGCTCTCAATGCTTGTAGTGTACCAACGCAGGGGCGGCGGCCTGCGATGGCGTTGCGGCACGGGCATGGTCAGGAGCCGAATGGAAGCGATCGTCCAGTTCCAACTCACCGGTCGGGGCGGTGCGCCCTCGAAGGTGGATGGCTCGAGCGATACGTGGCCGCACGATCTAGGCTCGCAGATCATGAGCCGGTTCGCCGACGCAGGCGTGACGGACTGGATGATCGGTCCGCCAACGCGCGGGCAAAACCTCGGCAACGGCTACGACGTCAAAACGCTGTACGACTACGGCGACCTCTCGCCTACCCGGTACGGCTCGCGCCAGCGATTGTTGCGTCAATCCGCGGTCGCGAAGGCCAACGGCATGGGCTTTCATACCGACGCCGTCCTCGCGCATCGGGATGGTGGTGCGCAGTCGCGCTACGAGTTCCCCACACCGAGCGGCGGCATCCTGCGCATGCCCCTCGACAAGACGTGCTTCGTCAACCTCGATCCGCGCAAGGGACCGATCATCTACAAGGACCATGTCGCGGTTCCCACCGAAGACTTCGCGTATCTCTTCGGCGAGCAGGTGAGCTATTTCTCAGGCTACTACAAGGATGGCAAGGACGGGCATCGCGCCGGGTATCCGCTGCGCGAAGTGAAGAAGGCGATGCGCTATGCCAAGGAGGCGATCGGCTTCGACGGCATGCGCGTCGACAACATCAAGTCGATGGATCCGGAGGTGATCCGGCAGATCCAGGCCGAAACCGGCATGTGGGCAGTCGGCGAGGACTGGTCCAGCAATCTCGACCAGATGACGTGGCTCATCTTCGGCAGTCAGCTCGGCGCACGGTGCTCGCTGTACGACTACCCGCTGTTCTTCGAGCTGCGCAACATGTGCAACAACACGGCCAAGTACAACATGCGCCGGTTGTTGTGGACGGGCTTGTACCAGCGGGCACCGTTCAACGCGGTGACGTTCGTCAACAATCATGACCTCGACGCCAAGAACGCGCGCATCCTGAACAACATGCCGCTCGCGTACGCGATGGCGGCAACCGTTCCGGGACTTTTCGGCATCTACGCGAAGGACTGGCTCGAAGGCCTGGGCTACGGCTATGACGACAAACTGGCCAACGCGCTGTGGTTCCGACGGTTCGCGGCACAAGGCGCGATGGTGTGGCGCTGGCTCGATTATCAATTCGTCGTGTACGAGCGCCTCGGGCTCGGTGAGGCGCCCGGCGGCCTCGTCATCCTGAACAACGACTCATGGAATGCGAACGGCTATTGGGTCACGGTGCAGACGCACTGGCGCGACACCTGGCTGCACGATTACAGCGGGCACATGCCAGACAACGTCAAGACCGATCACGAGGGCAAGGTCCGCATCGGCGTGAAGCGCAACGACTACGGCACAGGGTATTCGTTCTATGCACCCGACGGCCTGCAGGGCAGACGCACCGAAGTGCACGGTCGACCGGCGGTGCAGTATTTCGAGGGCGCGCACGATCTGTACTACCCACCGGCCAAGCCGGCGGGCACACCCGTGATGGCGATCTGGTGCGCGCCCCGCAAGCCAATCCATCTGCAACGAGTGCATGGCGACGTGGACTGTGAGGTCAAGGACGACGACGGTCATATCATCGTGCAGCGTGGTCGCTGGGACGGCGAGACGCGCCGTCGCGGCTGGCATCACGTCGCCGCGTACGCCAAGAATGGCGAGCAGCAGTACAAGCTGAAAGTCGAATATTCTGCGACACGATCGATCGCGAAAGACGAATAGATCGCGAAAGTCGGAGCGCAAGCGAAACCGAGAGCACCCATGAATCGCCGCCAGTTCGTTTCGACCTTGTCGGTGTTCGCGTCCGCACCGCTGGTGCGCGCGCAGCCGCTTGAGCACCCGGTAGTGAACGACGACCGCGCACATCACGACATGCGGCCGGCAGGGGTCAACGGCCCGACCGAGCACCTGGAAGCCGCTCACGTCGCGGCGCCGGCATCGACGGGCGTGCAACCGATCGCCACGCGCTCGGGCTCCAGTCTGCGGTATGGCGCGTATCACGAAACTCGCCTGACGCCGGCCGTCGTGCGCGGCGGCTTGCGCAAGCTCGCCACCGTGAAGATGACCGGCGATGCGCATGGAATGGATGCACAGCCGGTGTTCGCGCCGGGCGTGATGATCAACGGCAAGCGGAAGGATCTGATTCTGTGCGCGACGATGGGCAACCGCATCTATGCGTTCGATTGTGCTACTTACAAGCAAGTGTGGATGACCAGTCCGGGCAGGCCCGTTCGCGGCACGAAAAGCATCGACTTCTGGGGCACGAATCAGAACTTCGGCATCATGAGCACGCCGGAGATCGTCGATGGCAAGTTGTACGCCGTGGCATGGATCAGCCCGAATGCGACCAAGGAGACAGCGGCGCATTTCCTGCTCGAGCTGCGCTTGAGCGACGGCAGGATCCTGCGTCGCCTGCAGCTGCCGGGTGCGAGTACCGCCTTGCAGCGCAAGCAGCGCAGCTCGCTCGCGTCATCGAAGGCCAATGGCAAGCGCACGCTTTTCGTACCCTTCGGCACGATCCAGGAAACTGCGGACGGTGCACACGGATTCATCACCGCAGTGGATATCGACGCATGGAGCGTCATTGATGAGCTGAACCTGACGAAGAACGGGTCCGGCGCGGGGGTGTGGATGGCGGGCCAGGCGCCGACCATTCTTGTCGAGCCGGATGGCAATGGTCGCGAGAGCACCTACCTCGTGCTGATGACCGGCAACGGCTCGTTCGATCCCGCTCTCGGCAACTTTGGCGAATGTTTCGTCAAGGCACGCTTCGACGGCACGTTCTCGATCGTCGACTGGTGGTCGCCTTGGCGCGATCAGGACCGCGGCGGCGGTGGTTGGAACGACATGGATCTTGCCGCCGGCGGGCCGATCGTGATTCCGGAATTCGGGTTGGTGCTCGGCGCGGGCAAGGATTCGATCCTCTACAGTCTCGATTGGCGCAGCATGGGCAGAACCAGCGTCGCGGATCTGCAGAACCCGCAGGCAAACTACGCAAAGCTCAAGACGCCGCCGATCTGGTTCGGGTTCTTTCCCGGTTTCGGTGTCTCGGCCGCGCCGGACAATCCGAAGGATCTCAACAAGCTCTTTTTCAACAAGACGCACCACCAGCATGGCAGCCCGGTCTACTGGGCCGAGAAGAAGCTGCTGTACACGTGGTGCGAGAACGGCAACCTGCGCGTCGGCCAGGTGAACGGCTCCGGCGAGTGGAAATTTCTCGCTCGCTCCGAAGAAGTCGCGAGTCCATACAGCCCTGTGCCGCCGGGGGGCATGCCCGGCGGCATGATGTGTCTGTCGAGCAACGGCGCGAACGATGGGGTCCTGTGGGCCTGCGTTCCCGACAAGGATGCGAACCGTGCCCAGACATTCGGTCGGGTGTTTGCATTCGATGCCGCGGCGTTTGGCGAACGCATGCAGGACGGCGATACCCAGATCCAGCGCTTATGGATGAGCGATCCACATCATGCGTTCTCGAAATTCAATCCGCCGATCGTCAATGATGGCCGCCTGTGGGTGCCATGCTATGACGGGACCGTCTGGGTGTGGGGTGTCTGAGCGAAGTCGCTGGGGCGTTGGTATGAGGGGAACGTGCGTCGAGCTCCCAGCTATTCAGGTATGCCGGTTCCCGCGAGAGCAGCGACGAGCGCGGCCGCAAGCGCGGGCGCGCAATCCACGCCCTTGAGCTGACCCGTCAAGCGAAAGGCCGGCTCGCGCTCCAGAAGCCGTGCCACCGCAGCTTCAGCCTCTTCGGTCCGACCCAGTTTCATGAGCGGTGCAGCAAGCAGCATGTACGAACTGCCGAATCCAGGATTGAACTGCACCGCCCGGCGGCCCGCCTCCGCAGCGAGGTCATACCGCGCCATGAGGAAGTGGGCGAGTGTCAGGCTGCGATAGGCGATGAATTTCCACGGGTCGAATGGGCTTAGGCGGAGAGCGCGCCCGGCCCACTCGATGGTGCTGGTGGCTTCGCCGGACCACGAGAGCACGGCAGTGCCGAGAATGTACGCGAGCGCGAGCGAAGGACTCAGCTCGAGAGCGGCCTCGAACGCGGCGAAGGCAGCGGGACGATCATGCGCGTCCATGCCCAACGAGAACGCTGCGAACGTAAGCGCAACGGCATCGTCATTGCCGTGAGACAGCGCTGCTTGAGCGTGACGGATCGATGCCGCGCGGTTCTGCTCTCGCAGCCCACCGCGGAGGAACAAGCAGTGATGACACATGGCAGCGTAGCCGTGCGCGGTGGCATAGGTCGGTTCGATCGCAAGCGCACGATCGAGCAGGACCAGTGCTTTCGTGACCGTTGCGGGCATTGCTCCGTAGACATCGGGTAACGCGCGCAAAGCCAGGTCATAGGCACCCAGGCTGTCAGGACGCTTGCGCGTCACGCGGTCCACTTCCACCTGCCGCAGGCTCGGCTCGATTGCGCCGACCACCGACATCGCGACCTCGTCCTGAAGCGCGAAGATGTCGCCCACGCTGCGGTCGTAGCGCTCGGCCCACACCTGCGCTCCTGTAGCCGCGACGATGAGTTGGACCGTGATCCTCACCCGGTCGGCGGCCTTGCGAACCGTGCCTTCCAATACGTACCGAACTCCGAGCTCGGCACCCACGCGCTTCACATCGACCGGCCGGCCCTTGTACGTAAATGTCGAGCTGCGTGCAATGACGAACAACCACTTGACCCGAGACAGGCCCGTGATGATGTCGTCGACGATGCCATCCGCAAAGTAGTCCTGCGCCGGATCTCCGCTCAGATTCGCGAAGGGCAGCACGGCGATCGACGGCTGTTCTGGCAAGGCCAAAGCGGGTCGCGAGCGGTCCTCCGCAGGCGTACTGCTCGAGGCGATCGGCGGACCAATGTAGCGGTAACCGCGGCGAGGCATGGTTTCGATCCAGCCTCCAGCCTGCGCGGCGTCCTCAAGCACCCGGCGCAATGCGGCGATCTGGACAGCAAGGTTGTTGTCCTCGACCGCCAGTCCCGGCCATGCAGATTTGATCAGTG
>JBKPOL010000002.1:0-12933 GCA_046733075.1 Pseudomonadota bacterium
TCGGCCGATTTGCGGCGCTCGATCGTCTCGGCGACACGCGCGAGCACGTCGTCCGCGGGGTTACTCGTGGCCATACACGGTATCCGGATCCTCCAGCACGGGCTCGACGGTGTGCCATTCCCGGTTGTCGAGTCGCCGATAGAAGCAGCGCTCGCGGCCGGTATGGCACGCGATTCCGCCGAGGGGCTCGACAAGCAACAGGATCGAATCCCGATCACAGTCGAGGCGGATTTCCCGGACGTGCTGGATGTGACCCGATTGCTCCCCCTTGCGCCACAAGGATTCGCGCGAGCGCGACCAGTAATGCGCCTCGCGGGTGTCGTTCGTGCGTTCGAGCGCCTCGCGATTCATCCAAGCAAGGGTCAGCACGCGCTGAGTGGCCGCATCCTGCGCGATCGCCGGGACCAGTCCGTCGTCGTTCCACCGGACGGCGTCGAGCCAGTCCATCAGCGGATCGAAAGCCGGCCCATCCAGCGGGCCTCGAGCCGGTTCATCAACGGATTTCCAACCCTGCAGCGCGCATTGCGGCCTTCGCCTGACCGATCGTGAACTCACCATAGTGGAACACGGACGCGGCCAGAACGGCGTCCGCGCCGCCGAGCGTAATGCCCTCGACGAGATGTTGTAGGGTACCGACACCGCCGGAAGCGATCACCGGCACGTCGACGGCGTCGACAACCGCTTGGGTGAGCCGCAGGTCGAAGCCCTTGCGTGCCCCGTCGCGGTCCATGCTCGTCAACAGGATTTCGCCCGCCCCCTGGTCGGCGACGTTCGCTGCCCATTGCACGACATCGATGCCGGTCGGCGTTCGACCACCCTCGATATATACCTGCCACTCGTCGACGGCACACTTTTTCGCGTCGATTGCGCACACGATGCACTGGGCGCCGAAATGCGCGGAAGCTTCGGCAATCAGTCCCGGATTTCGAATCGCCGCCGTGTTGATGCTCACCTTGTCGGCGCCCGCGTTCAGCAGCGCGCGCACATCGTCGACCGAATTGACGCCGCCGCCGACCGTCAAAGGAATGAACACTTCGTCGGCGACCGCGGCGATCATGTCGTAGAGCAGCCCGCGATTCTCGACGCTTGCGCGAATGTCGAGGAAGGCCAGCTCGTCTGCGCCCTGCTCGTCATAGCGCCGCGCCACTTCGACGGGATCGCCGGCGTCACGCAGGTTCACGAACTTCACGCCCTTGACGACGCGGCCCTCCGCGATATCGAGGCAGGGAATGATCCGCTTGGCGAGGCCCATGGCGGCGCAGGCGGGCGCTTCCTCGACGGTCAAGCGCCCTTGGCCGCCTGCAGCGCTTCCTTGAAATCGAGCTTGCCCTCGTAGAGCGCCCGGCCGGCGATCGCGCCGATGATGCCGTCGCCGGCGTGGGGAACGAGCTCGCGGATGTCGTCGAGCGACGCGATGCCGCCGCTTGCGATCACCGGCGTCTTCAACTCGCGCGCGAGCTTCACCGTCGCCTCGACATTGACGCCGGTCAGCATGCCGTCGCGGCCGATGTCCGTATAGACGATCGCCTCGACGCCGTAGTCCTGGAATTTCTTGGCGAGGTCGACGACGTCGTGGCCCGTCATCTTCGACCACCCGTCGGTCGCAACCTTGCCGTCACGCGCATCGAGTCCGACGATGATATGGCCGGGGAACGCGTAGCACGCATCGTGCAGGAAGCCGGGGTTCTTCACGGCTGCCGTGCCGATGATCACGTAGCTGATGCCGTCATCGAGATACCGCTCGATCGTGTCGAGGTCCCTTATGCCTCCGCCGAGCTGGACGGGAATGTCGTCGCCGATGACGCTCACCACCTCGCGGATCGCAAGCTCGTTCTTCGGCTTTCCCGCCACGGCGCCATTCAGATCGACGAGGTGGAGCCGCTCTGCGCCGAGCTCCAGCCAATGCTGCGCCATGGCGGCCGGGTCCTCGGAGAATACGGTCGCCGACTGGAGGTCGCCCTGCCGCAGACGCACGCAGTGTCCGTCCTTGATGTCGATGGCGGGAATGATCTGCATGGAAGCCGGAACTGCGTGGAGGGTGTGAAACGGGGACGAGCGCGGGGCGACGCGCGAGGATCGCTACCAGTGTCCGTGCCAGTCGACGAAATTGGCGAGCAACCGCAGGCCCGCGCGTTGGCTCTTCTCGGGGTGGAACTGCACGGCGAAGATATTAGCCCTGGCTATGGCGCAAGTAAACGCCGTCGGATACGCGGCGGTCCCGACGGTGAGGTCTGCCTCCGCGGGAATCGGATAATAGCTGTGCGCGAAGTAGAAGCGCTCCCCGTCGTCAATGCCGGCCCAAAGGGGGTGGTCCCGGGTGTGATGGACCGGACTCCAGCCCATGTGAGGCACCTTGAGGCGGTCGCCGTTGGGCAGCGACATCGCTTCCTCACGGAACTTGCGGACGTGGCCCTTCAAGGCGCCGAGACAATCCGTCGGCCCTTCCTCGCTCGTCTCGAAGAGCATCTGCAGACCGAGGCATACACCGAGGAACGGACGATCATCGAGGCAGCGCAGGACGACGTCGCACAAGCCGCTCGCATCGAGATGCGCCATCGTGTCGGGCATTGCGCTTTGACCGGGCAGCACGACGCGCGCCGCATCGCGGATGACCTCGGGCCGTTCGGTGATGACAATGGACGCATCGGGCGCGACGTGCATCAGCGCCTTCGCCACGGAGCGAAGGTTGCCCATTCCGTAATCGATGACCGCGACGTCGGGCATCAGTTGTGCGTTGCCAGTTGTCAGTTGCCAGAAGGGCGGCGAGTCGCTGTTGACTGTCGGCTGTTAACTGTCACATGGCTACAGCGTTCCCTTCGTCGACGGAATCTCGCCGGACATGCGCGCATCGCGCTCGCACGCCATCCGAAGTGCGCGGGCAAACGCCTTGAATACCGTTTCCGCCTGGTGATGCGCGTTGGTGCCGCGTACATTGTCGACATGAAGCGTTACGAGCGCGTGGTTCGCGAATCCCTGGAAGAATTCGTGGATCAGGTCGACGTCGAAGCTGCCGACGAGCGCGCGCGTGAAGGGGACGTGAAATTCGAGGCCCGGGCGACCGGAGAGGTCGAGCACGACGCGTGACAGCGCTTCGTCGAGTGGCACATACGCGTGGCCATAGCGGCGAATGCCCTTCTTGTCGCCCATTGCGCGCTTGAACGCCTGCCCGAGCGTGATGCCGATGTCCTCGACGGTGTGATGCGCATCGATGTGCAGGTCGCCCTTGGCGGCGACCGCAAGGTCGAAAAGCGCGTGGCGCCCGACCTGGTCCAGCATGTGGTCGAGGAACGCGATGCCGCTCGCAAGCTCGGTGCGACCGCTGCCGTCGATGGCGACGCGAACCGAAATCTCCGTCTCCGCCGTGCGTCGGGTGACTTCCGCCGTGCGAACGGGCATCTCCAATAGTGCGTTCATGCGCGATCCTTCAATGACATCGATCGGTCCTTTTACTACGCGTACTTCCGCTGCAGCGCCGAGAGCAGCGCATCGTTCTCCGCGGGCGTCCCGACGGTGATTCGAAGGCAATCCGCGAGGAGCGGATGCCAGCCGTGCAGATTCTTGACGAGGATGCGCGCATCGACGAGCGTCGCGAACCACGCAAGTGCATCGGGCACGCGCGCGAGCACGAAGTTCGTCTGCGTCGGAAACGTTCGCACGCCCGGCAGACGCGCGAGCGCCGCGTCGAGGCGCGTACGCTCCGCTCGTATCGACGCGGCTTGCCGCTCCAGCACCTCGGCATGCGAAAGCAGCACCGGCAGCGCTGCCTGGGTGAGGCTGTTCACGTTGTAGGGCGGGCGGATCTTCTCGAACTCGTCTATCCATGCCGGATGCGCGGCCACATATCCGAGGCGAAGCCCGGCGAGGCCGATCTTCGACACGGTGCGCACGACGACCACGTTCGGATAATCGAGCACGTGCGGGAGCATCGAGCGCTCGGCAAATGCGTAGTACGCCTCATCGATCGCAACCAGTCCCGTGGCACTGGCGATGATGCGCTCCACATCCTCCACGTCGAACAAATTGCCGGTGGGATTGTTCGGCAGCGCGAGCCAGACGAGCGCGGGGCGATGCTCGCTCATCGCCTGCAGCATCGCGCGCACGTCGAGAGTGAAATCCGCGCGCAGCGGGACGCCGATGAAGCGCGCGTGGCAGACGAGCGCATTGCGGCGGTACATGACGAACGCCGGCTCGGGGGCGAGCACGACCATGCCTGGCGCTGCCACGGCGGCGGTGACGATCTGAATGATCTCGTCCGAGCCGTTTCCGAGCATCAAGCCGACGTCTGCGCCGAGTGCGAGGCTCTTGCGGAGCGCGACCTTGGCTGCGCCGGCATCGCCGTCCGGATAGCGGTTGACCGGAACCGTTGGGAGCACCGCCGCGAGCGCAGCGCGCACGTCTTGAGGCAGCTCATACGGGTTTTCCATGGCGTCGAGCTTGATCCAGCCCTCGGGCGGCGTGACCGAATAGCGCGACATCGCGCGCACGTCGCTCCGGATCGTCGCATCGACGAGCGCGCGTCGCCGATCAGCCGTCACGGCTTCGTTGCGCGCGTTCACTGACGCGGCACTCCGTCGTCGAGACGCACCTGGGCTGCGCGCGCGTGGGCGGCAAGACCCTCGCCTGAAGCGAGCGTGACCGCAATCGGCGCGAGCGCGTGCGCGGTTGTGCGCGCTATGCGCAACACGCTCGTCCGCTTCTGGAAGTCGTACACGCCGAGCGGCGATGAGAAGCGTGCGGTCCTTCCCGTCGGCAGCACGTGATTGGGTCCTGCACAGTAATCGCCGAGCGCCTCGCTCGCGTAATGGCCCATGAAGATGGCGCCCGCATGCCGCAGCAGGGGTAGCAGCGCATCGGGATCGGCGACCGCAAGCTCGAGGTGCTCGGGGGCGATCCGATTGGCGATTTCGCAGGCTTCGCGAAGATCGCGCGTGAGAACGAGCGCGCCGCGCCGTGCGAGCGACGCCGCGATGATGGACGCGCGCGGCATCTCGTGGAGCCAGCGCCTTGCGCTCTCCGCGACGCGTTCGATGAGCGACGCCTCGGCCGTAAGCAGGATCGCCTGTGCCTTCTCGTCATGCTCAGCTTGGGAGAAGAGGTCGATGGCGACCCAATCGGGATTTGCCGATGAATCTGCGATGACGACGATTTCCGAGGCGCCGGCAACCATGTCGATGCCGACCGCACCGAACACCTGGCGCTTGGCTGCGGCCACGTAGGCATTGCCCGGCCCGCAGATCTTGTCTACCGCGGGGATCGTCTCGGTGCCGTAGGCAAGCGCAGCGATCGCCTGCGCGCCCCCAATCGTGAACGCGCGCGAAACGCCAGCGATGTGAGCGGCGGCGAGCACGAGCGGATTGCGGGCGCCGCCCGGCGCGGGCACCACCATCACGATGTCGGGGACGCCCGCAACGCCGGCAGGTATCGCGTTCATCAGTACCGACGACGGATAGGCAGCCTTGCCGCCGGGTACGTACAGGCCGGCGCGATCGAGCGGTGTGATCCGCTGCCCAAGCTCGGTGCCGTCCTCCGTCCGGGTCATGAATCCTTCAGGCTTCTGACGCTCGTGAAACTGGCGAATGCGCGTAGCGGCACGTTCGAGCGCCGTTCTCTCCGGCGAAGCAAGCGTCTGGAAGGCGCGGCGCATTTCGTCGCGATCGATCGCAAGCTCCGCCGCGTGCGGAACACGCAGATCGTCGAAGCGCGCCGTGTATTCGAGCAACGCGGCATCGCCGCGTTGTCGAACGTCTGCGATGATCGAGGCGACCGCGGCATCGGTTGCCGGATCCTGCGCGGCCTCGAACCGGGTCAGCGCATCGAGCGTACGGTCGAAGTCGGCGGAGCGCGAATCGAGCGTACGCAACTCGAGGACGGGCGCATTCACCTTCACGTCGTCGCAGGACGCAGCGGTTCGTGGGTACGCATTGGCCGGCCAGTCGCGTCCGTACTGCTGGCCTCGGCAAGCGCGTCGATCAGCGGCTTGACGAGCTCGCGCTTCAGCTTCAGCGCGCCGGGATTCACTATCAGCCGCGCGCTGATCGGCATGATGTCTTCGACGGCGACGAGACCGTTTGCTTCGAGCGTGCGCCCCGTCGATACCAGATCGACGATGGCATCGGCAAGTCCTGCAAGCGGCGCGAGCTCCATCGAACCGTAGAGCGCGATCAGATCGACATGGACGCCCTTCGCCGCAAAATGCTCGCGCGCCGTGCGAACGTACTTGGTCGCCACGCGGATACGACCGCCCCGCTGGACCGAGCGAGCCCAGTCATAGTCGCGCCGCGTTGCGACCACAAGCCGGCAACGACCGATGCCCAGGTCGAGCGGTTGATACAGTCCTTCGAGGCCATGCTCGAGCAGCACGTCCTTGCCGGCGATGCCAATGTCGGCGGCACCGTATTGCACATACGTCGGCACATCGGCGGCGCGCAGAATGACGAATGAGACGCCGGTACGCTCGGTCGGTACGATAAGCTTGCGCGACGCCCGCGGATCTTCGGCTGCAGCGAGCCCCGCACGCGCGAGAAGCGGCAGCGTTTCGTCGAGGAGGCGCCCCTTGGAGAGCGCGAGGGTGAGCGTCGGTACCGGCACCGGAAACAAACAAGCGGCAGGTCGTTAATCGGACGATTTTACCGGACGCCTCCTTTCGGCTGCCGTCATGGGGGTTCGGCGCGAGCAGAGCAGGTCACGCCTCCCAATATACGACCTCTCGCGCAGGGTACGTCACCACTCGGCCGGCAACCACGATGCTCCGACACGACGGTCGCGAATCGGAGATGTCGTGACTACGTCGATGCGTGCGCGTCGCGGTCCCACGCGAGGCGTCCGGCGATGTACGTGGCGCGAATTGCGCGATCGTCACCGAGCGCGAGCTGAACGGCCAGCGCCTCGTCGACGTCGTTGACGTAGCGCATCCGAAAGTCGATCAGCGGCGTCGACCGGAGGTCGATGACGACCAAGTCCGCTTCATGTCCCACCTTGATCGACCCGATCCGGTCGGCGAGGTCGAGCGCCTCCGCGCCGCCCTGGGTTGCAAGCCACCACGCGCGGGTTGCGGACAACGGGTGGCCCCCTAGATGGGCCACTTCACTGGCGGCCTGCATCGTCCGCAGCATGGAGAAGGACGTTCCTCCGCCGAGGTCCGTCGCAAGCGCGACGCGGACCGGATGCTCGGGTGTACGCGCACGGTGGAGCGCGAAAAGTCCGCTGCCGAGAAAGTTGTTCGACGTCGGGCAATGCGCAAGCGCCGTCTCGGATTCGTGCAATCGGTGGAAGTCGGCCTCGTCCAGGTGGATGCCGTGCGCGTACGTGGCACGCCGGCCGAGCAGATCGAAGTGCGCATAGACATCGAGATAACGGGCATGCGCCGGATAGAGCGAAGCTATCCAGGCTACTTCGGACACGTTCTCGGCGATGTGCGACTGCAGATAAGCGCCCGGTGTCGCATGCCATA
Organism: Pseudomonadota bacterium; assembly: GCA_046733075.1. Lineage (GTDB taxonomy): Bacteria > Pseudomonadota > Gammaproteobacteria > Burkholderiales > Casimicrobiaceae > VBCG01. The sequence goes on from JBKPOL010000002.1 coordinate 7,451, forward strand.
GCGCGGAGGCCGCTTCGAGTTGGGCCGGCGAGGAGGTTGCGGCGAAGCGTGGCGTCACCGCATAGGCGAGACGGCCGCGACCGTGCCAGCGATCGCTCAGCGCCTTGCTCTCGTCGTAGCCTTGCTCGGCGGTGTCAAGCAAGTCCGCCGGCGCGTGACGGTCCATCAGCACCTTGCCCGCGATGAGGCGCATTCCGCGTCGATCAGCCTCCTCGAGCAAAGCGTCGACGGACGCTGCATGCACGGTGCAGAACACCGCAGCCGTCGTGATGCCATTGCGCACGTTTTCGTCGAGATAGCGCGCAGCAATCGGCCGCGCGTATTCGATGTCGCCAAATCGCGCCTCGGCGGGAAACGTATGGTCGGTCAACCATTCGAGGAGCGCCTTGCCGCCGGCGCCGATGACAGGCAACTGCGGATAGTGCACATGTGCATCGATGAAGCCGGCAGTGATCAGTCCGTTGCCATAGTGAGTGACCGGAGTATCCGGAGCAAGGCGTGAAGCGACGTCGGCTGTTGCGCCGCAATCGACGATGCGGCCTTTCGCCATGACGACAATCGCATCACGCTCGTAGCGGCGCATGCCGATTCCGCCCAGCAACGGGTCGCCGTCGAACGTGATGAGCGCGCCGCGAATGCCGATAGCGTCGCCGCGCTCTCGCGGAGTCATCGAAAGGTGGCCGCTACTGTCGCGCCGTTCGCACGTTGTCGGGTTTCTCGGCGCCCGCATTCGTGCGAAACGGGTTGATGTCGAGGCCGCCGCGGCGCGTGAAGCGCGCGAGGACCGTGAGCTCCACGCACTGGCACCGCGCCATGACCTCGACGAAGATGCGCTCGACGCAATGCTCGTGGAACGCAGCGTGCCGGCGGTACGAGACGAGATACCGCAGCAATCCCTCGCGCTCGATGCGCGGTCCGCGGTACGTGAGCTGGATCGATGCGATATCCGGCTGCGCGGTGACCGGACAAACCGAGCGGTACAGGCGCGTCGTGAGCGTCTCGACCACCGTATCGCCACGCGCGGACAGGAAACCCGGCTGTACGTCGTAGGTGTCGCATACGATCGGCAGGTCGTCGAGGCTGTCTCCGTCGAGCTCGCGAATCGCCTGCGCGCCGAATGCCGCCGGTCCGCGCAACGCAATGCCGATGGGGGCGCCGACGGCATGCGACACGTCGCGCTCGATCAGCCCGGTAACTTCGGTGACGCCGGCAAAGCGCGTTTGCGCGAACGACCCCAGGTAAAGCTTCATCGACTTCGATTCGATCAACGACGGCGAATCGACCGGGATGTCGAGGGTCGCCAGCGCCACCTGGGGTTTTCCCTGACCATCGAGCCACGTCAGCTCGTAGGCGGTCCAGACATCCACGCCGGTGAAAGGCAGCGACAGAAGGCCGAGCGCGGCGCGTTGCGGCGCGCGCGGGACGGCGTAGAGCACTTCGGGCGCATATTGATCGGGATGCTCGGTCGAATGCCCGAGCGGTGCATTGCGCAGCGCTGGATCCACAGCGTCATCACGCGGCGCTTCGGCGCTCGTTGCGTTCGCCGTACGGATCGCTTTGCGGTTTCCCGCCGCAACACCGTCGGGCACCGGATGTCGGGAACGTTCCCCGCTCATTGGACGCGCCGGATACGGGCGCCGAGTGCCGAGAGCTTGTCCTCGATGCGCTCGTAACCGCGATCGAGGTGGTAGATGCGATCGATCGTCGTTTCGCCGTCCGCCACGAGGCCGGCGATGACGAGGCAAGCGGAAGCGCGGAGGTCCGTCGCCATCACGTTCGCCCCGGTCAAGCGCGTCACGCCCCGGACGACGGCGGTGTTGCCTTCCACTTCGATTTCCGCACCGAGACGGACGAGCTCCTGCACGTGCATCATCCGGTTCTCGAATATCGTTTCCGTGATGACGGAGGCGCCTTCGGCGCGCGCGGCGAGCGCCATGAACTGCGCCTGCATGTCCGTCGGAAATGCGGGAAACGGCGCGGTGCGTACGTTCGTGGCACGAAGCGAGCCGTTCCCCCTCACCCGGATGATGGAATCCTCGACGACGATGTCCGCGCCCGCCTCGGCGAACTTCTCCAGCACGGCCAGCAATGTGGTGGGTTCGGCGCCCATGATCGCGACGTCTCCGTGCGTGGCTGCGGCGGCAGCGACGTAGGTTCCCGTCTCGATACGATCCGGCATGATCCAGTGTGAAGCGCCGTGCAGATGCGGCACGCCTTCGATGACGATGCAATCCGTGCCCGCCCCGTCGATCTTCGCACCCATCGCCCGGAGGCAGGTGGCGAGATCGACGACCTCCGGTTCGCGGGCGGCATTCACGAGCGTCGTCACGCCGTCGGCGAGCGTCGCGGCCATCATCAGGTTCTCGGTGCCCGTAACGGTGACGACGTCAAACGTATAGCGCGTACCTTTGAGACGCGGCGCACGCGCGTTGATGTAGCCGTGCGTCAGATCGATTTCCGCGCCCATCGCCTGCAATCCCTTGACGTGCTGGTCGACGGGTCGAAGCCCGATCGCGCAACCGCCGGGGAGCGATACCCGCGCCTCGCCTGCGCGCGCGACGAGCGGGCCGAGCGCAAGGATCGACGCGCGCATCGTCTTCACGAGCTCGTACGGCGCGAGCGGCCAGTCGATCGCGTGCGCGTCGAGCGTCATGCCGCGCTCGTCGGTCTCCAACCGGACGCCCATTTGCGTCAGCAGCGACTGCATCGTTCGAACGTCATTGAGCCGCGGCAGGTTCATGAGTGTCAACGGCTCGGCGGTCAGCAGCGATGCGCAGAGAATCGGCAATGCGGCATTCTTCGCGCCCGATACGCGGACTTCGCCGTGCAACGCCGCGCCACCTTCGATCACGAGCTTGTCCATCGCTACGGGAGGCGCTCCTCGGGCGTCAGCGTCTGCATCGAAAGCGCATGGATCTCCGCGCGCATCCGATCGCCAAGCGCCGCATAGACAAGACGATGCCGCGCAAGGCGCGAAAGCCCGCGGAACGCGCCGGAGACGATGAGGGCCTCGAAATGCTGGCCGTCACCCGCGACTTCCACGCTGTCACAGGCGATGCCGGACTCGATCGAGGATTTGATGGACTCGGGTGTGACCATTAGGTGTGTTGAGGGGGTGATCTTCGAGATGACGTCGAGAGGGGTCGTGGCGCCGGCTTCGCCGCAGTGACGTATCTCCCGTCATCGCATGCATCGTCTCAATGGCGAAGCTTCCATCCCCGCGCAAGGATCAGCAACGCGAGCGCCGCGAGGATTATCGCCGCCGATCCGACCAGCACCAGGCTTCGCAGCGGAGCGACGTCGGAAAGCCCGAAGAAGCCGTACCGGAACCCGTCGATCATATAAAAGAATGGGTTGAAATGCGACAGCGTCTGCCAGAACGGCGGCAGCGAATGAATCGAATAGAAGACGCCCGAAAGAAACGTCAGCGGGACGATCAGGAAGTTCTGGAACGCAGCGAGCTCGTCGAACTTGTCCGCCCAGATGCCGGCGATGATGCCAAGCGTACCCAGGATGCCGCTGCCGAGTATCGCGAACGCGACGGCCCACCACGGGTGGGCCATGGAGAACGGACCGGGCGCCATCAACAGCGTGACGATGAACACGCCCAGGCCAACGACCAGTCCGCGGACCATGGCGCCCAGAACATACGCCGCATACATGTCGAGCGGCGACAATGGCGGCAGCAGGACGAAGATCAGGTTGCCGGTCACCTTGGATTGAATGATCGACGACGATGCGTTGGCGAAGGAGTTCTGCAACACAGACATCATCACGAGCCCCGGGATGAGGAACGCCGTATAGCGAACGCGGCCGTCGAACACGGAAACGCGGGACTCGAGGACGTGCGAAAAGATCAGCAGGTAGAGCAGCGCCGTCAGCACGGGCGCCGCGATCGTCTGGAAGCTCACCTTCCAGAAACGCAGCAGCTCCTTGTAAAGCAGTGTCAGCCAGCCGGTGCTCGTCATTGCCTGCATCACGCTTCCGGCACCGTGACGACGGGCCGTGTGTCGTCGGTGGTATCGGTCCCCGCCATGATGCGCAGGAACACCTGCTCGAGATCCGTTTCAGCGAGCGCCAGCTCGTCGATGTGGAGGTCCGCGATCCGCATGTCGGCGAGGAGCCGCTCGAGCTCGCCATAATTCTCGAGGCCCACGTAATGCACGTTGCCTTCGCGTCGCAGCAGCCGCGCATTCCAGCCTTCCGGCAGCATCGGCGCCGACACGCGAACCGTCAATCCGGCAAACCGGGACAGCAGGTTCTGGGTCGTGTCGAGCGCAACGATCCGCCCGGCCTTCATCATGGCGATGCGCTGGCAAAGCGCTTCGGCTTCCTCGAGATAGTGCGTCGTCAGAATGATCGTATGGCCGTCGCGATTCAGCTTGCGAATGAACGCCCAGAGACTTTGCCGCAGCTCGACGTCGACGCCCGCCGTGGGCTCGTCGAGCACGATCACCGGCGGCTTGTGAACGAGCGCCTGGCCGACCAGCACCCGCCGCTTCATGCCGCCGGACAACGCCCGCATGTTCGCATCGGCCTTTCCCGTCAGGTCGAGATGATGCAGCAGCTCGTCGATCCACGCATCGTTGTGGCGCAGCCCGAAGTACCCCGATTGAATGCGCAGCGTTTCGCGCACGGAGAAGAACGGATCGAACACGAGCTCCTGCGGCACGACCCCCAACGCGCGGCGCGCGGCGCGATAGTCGGCGAGCACATCGTAACCGAGGATCCGGGCTACGCCGCGATCGGCGCGCACCAGTCCAGCGAGGATCGAAATCAGGGTGGTCTTGCCGGCGCCGTTCGGTCCAAGCAACCCGAAGAATTCGCCGCGCGACACGGCAAGATCGACCCCCGCGAGCGCCTGCACGTTGCCGAAACGGCGTGCAACGCCCACGGCTTCGACAGCGTACGTCACGTCACGATCGCCGAACCGAACGGCGGCTCAACCTTCGCCCGAAAACGGCCGCTTGCGGGCGCTCAATCGAGTAGATGTTCGATGCCGTAGACGACGGCAAGCGATCGCAGCGAATCCGGCAGCCCTCGTATCGTGAGCGTGCGGCTTTCGGATGCCGCGCGGCGTTTGAGCGCCATCATCACGGCAAGCGCGGCGGAGTCGGCATGCATCAGGGCGCCGAAGTCGACGACGCCGTTCGCCGGCAACGCCAATTCCTGCGAGGCCTTGAGCACGGATGCGGCGTCGTCGAGCGTCAACGTCCCCGCGAAGATCCATCCGTCGTTCGAGGGCGAAAAGCCCCCCCGCGAGGGGCCCTCCTGCAGCGGGTCCGCGGTCACTTGGCGGCGCCTGCGCCGTTCTTCGCCTGCAGCGAGCGGATCAAGCCGTCGATGCCGCCCGCCTGCACCTGCTGCGTGAATTCGTCGCGATAATTGGTGACGAGTGAAACGCCGCCCACGATGACGTCGTACGCCTTCCAGCCCGACGGGGTCTTCGTCATGCAGTAGTCGATCTGGACCGGAGGCTGTCC
>JBKPOL010000003.1:0-3461 GCA_046733075.1 Pseudomonadota bacterium
CAGGAATTCTTCGCCGAACCGGACGCCGAGCACCTGTGGCGTCCCGGAAGCGAGGCGCGCCCGAGCGATGAGGAGCTCGATTCGGCGCTCGACGAGGCGCGCGCGCTGGTCGCGGGCGTTCGCGCGCACTGGCAGCATCTCTACGATCACCTCGATGCGACGTTCGGCGATTTGCAGAGCCACGCGATCGTCGTGTCATGGAAGAAGGAGATCCTGGGGCCGCTCGAGGCGATCTTCGCCGGCCGCACGTTCGAGCCCGTGCTCGCGCGCTGCAGGCAGATCCATCGCGAGGTGCTGCGAAGCCGCGTGTTCATTGCGTTGCATATGCACGCGGGCGACGGCAACGTGCACACGAACATTCCGGTCAACTCCGATGATTACGAGATGCTCCGCGAAGCGAACGCGGCGGTGGTGCGCATCATGGCCCTCGCGCGTGCGCTCGACGGCGTCATATCGGGCGAGCATGGCATCGGCATCACCAAGCTCGAGTTCCTGAACGACGCGGAGCTCGCGCCGTTCGAGGCGTACAAGCGTCGCGTCGATCCGGAGGGACGCTTCAATCGCGGCAAACTGATGCGCGATCGCGCGCTGCCGGCCGATCTCACGAACGCATACACGCCGTCGTTCTCGCTGATCGGCCATGAGAGCCTCATCCTCGAGCAGAGCGCGATCGGCGAGATCACGAACGCGATCAAGGACTGCCTGCGTTGCGGCAAGTGCAAGGCGCCCTGCGCGACGCATTCGCCGCGCGCGAACCTCCTGTACAGCCCGCGCAACAAGATCCTGGCAACGTCGCTCCTGACGGAGGCTTTCCTCTACGAGGAGCAGACGCGCCGCGGCGTGTCGCTGCGGCACTTCGACGAGTTCGGGGACGTCGCCGACCATTGCACCGTCTGTCACAAATGCGTGAACCCGTGCCCGGTCGACATCGATTTCGGCGACGTGTCGATTGCGATGCGCAACCTGCTTCGCACCGAAGGTCGCAGGAAGTTCAACGTCGGGACGGCGACATCGATGTTCTTCCTGAACGCGACGGACCCGACAACCATCCGACTCGCGAAGACGGCGATGATCGACGTCGGTTATCGCGTTCAGCGGATGGCGCACGGCCTTGCGAGGAAGACCGGCATCGCACGGGCACAAACAGCGCGACCGCCGTCGACGACCGGAGGGACGCCAGTCAAGGCGCAGATCGTCCACTTCATCAACAAGCCGATGCCGAAAGGCGTTCCCGCGCGCACCGCGCGGGCACTGCTCGACGTCGAGGACGCGACGATCATTCCGATCATCCGGGATCGGATGAAACAGAACGAGGATTCCGACGCGGTCTTCTATTTCCCCGGCTGCGGCTCGGAGCGGTTGTTCTCGCAGGTCGGGCTTGCGACGCAGGCGATGCTCTACCATGTGGGCGCGCAATGCGTGCTGCCCCCCGGCTACCTCTGCTGCGGCTACCCGCAAACCTCCGCGGGCAATCACGACAAGGGCCAGCAGATCATCACGGACAACCGCGTGCTCTTCCACCGCGTGGCAAACACGCTCAACTATCTCGACATCAAGACGGTGATCGTCTCGTGCGGAACCTGTCTCGACCAGCTTCAGAAGTACGAGTTCGAGAAGATTTTCCCCGGATGCCGGCTGCTCGACATCCACGAGTATCTGCTCGAGAAGGGCGTGCGGCTGGAAGGCATCGGAGGCGTGCGCTACATGTATCACGATCCCTGTCACACGCCGATGAAGGTCCACAAGCCGCTGCACGTCGTCAGCGCGTTGATGGGCACGGACGTGCCGCTGAACGACCGCTGCTGCGGCGAGTCGGGAACGCTCGCGACGACCCGTCCCGACATCTCGACGCAGGTGCGTTTTCGCAAGGAACATGAGATGCGCGGCGGCGCGGATGCGCTTCGTGCGGACGGCTTCACAGGCGCCGTCAAGGTGCTCACGTCGTGCCCGTCGTGCCTGCAGGGACTGTCGCGCTTCGGCGAGGACGCAGGCACCGAGGCCGACTACATTGTCGTCGAGCTCGCGCGGCATCTGCTGGGCGAGCACTGGATGCGCGATTACGTGGCCAAGGCCAACCGCGGAGGCATCGAGCGCGTGCTCGTGTAGGTTCGCGAAGCGGGTCTGACTGCAGATACCGACTGCGGGCGCGGGAGCTGCGTTATCCGTCGCCGCAATATCAGCGAGCCGGCACCGCCCACGACGGCCCGACGCCAGGGTGTTCGCGCAGATGCAGGGGAAGATCCCCGTCGAGCGCGCCGTCGGCGATCACCGGCGCTGCCGGCGACATGACGTCCGGACCGACGTACATGATGAGCGGCGCGGCGAGGGCGATCACGACATAGATAAACGCGACCCAACGCCACGCCGGCCTCGGGCGCGCGAGCGATTCGCGTGAGCGGCGCGAGGTCAGGCGCGAGAGGCGTTCCATCAAGCGAAACGACCGGCCCGCGCCGTTCCTGAGTTGCGACGGGAGGTCAAAAAACCCCGCGGCGAACGTTCGAGCGGATTCGCTGGGAATGCCGACGGAACGTGCGTCGCGGGCGGAGGTAAGCGGTTCGGTTGGCGGCATATCGATGCGCTGAATGTCGGAGGCCTTATGAAGCCACGTTACGGCGCAACGACCCAAGCGCCGCCGGATGAATCCGCATCGCGCAGGCGGAAAATTCGCGTTGTGCGGGCGCAGTGCGCACGTCGCCGTTGGTCGGGTGAATCCCGTCCGGCGCTTATCGGCCCCGGCCCGACCATGCTATAAGCATGAAAATGTGCCCGATCGGCTGAAAAGTCGACGACGGACCGCACGGCGGCGTCTGCAACACTTATGCCCCGGTCCGCTCGATCCGGCCCGTACCCGAGAGCTTTTGCCGATGCAGGAAGCGACCGAAACCGTAGAGAATCCCGTCGAGGACGCGGCCGCCGGGGGCGAAGCCAACGCCACCGACGAGCAGCCGTCGGCGCAGCCGCCCGAGCTCGCGTTCTCCGACGCGGCCTCGGCCACGCGGTGGGTCAAGGGCCTGCCGTTGTCCAACGTCGGCCAAGCGTACCAGGAGATTCTCGCCCAACTCCACGCGCTGACCGCATCGCACACCGGACCGCGGGACCGCGCGACCATCGCAGAGGTAATCCGCGAGCCCGTGGCGCATCTGCATACCGAACTCGCGCGCCGCTACGCCGGCAAGCCTCAGCCACTCGACGAGCGCGAATCGGAAGCCGCCGACCAGGCGATTGCATTGTGGCAGGCGCTATGGATCCAGTATTCGGTGTGCCTGAAGCCCCTGCTCGAAGGAAGCACCGAGCTGCAAGGCGTAAAGGCGAAGCTCCTGCAGCGCGCGCTCTACGTCGGCAAGCAGCTCATCATCGTGCATGGCTACGCGCGTCGCCTGCCGTCGGCGGAGCTGTGGCAGGAGCTCCACGCGTATTACCGGCTCGCGGAGATGCTCAATTGCGCAATGGTCGCCGTTTCG
>JBKPOL010000004.1:0-5763 GCA_046733075.1 Pseudomonadota bacterium
GACGACCGGGCACATTTCGGTCAGGAAGAGCGCGATGCCGAAGCTGACCGGAATTCCGATCAGCAGCGCGACCGCGGAGGTCACGAGCGTTCCGTAGATCGGCGCGAGCGCGCCGAATTCCCCGGTCACCGGATTCCAGACATCGTTCCAGAAGAACGAGAGACCGAACTTCTGCAGCGCGGGCGCCGAAGCGAATCCCAGCGCGATGATGATCGATGCGAGCAGCGCAAGGACGAGCGCGGCGAAGAACTGCGTGACGAGGCGGAAGAGCGGATCCTGCCAGCGACCCCGAGATGTCGTCGTCGCCCGCGCACTTGGCGACCCGTCGCGCGCCCCGGACAGATCCATCGGCAAAGGCGAGGCGTCAGCGTGAAAGGCGGACATGATATCGGCGATCAGCCGCAACCGTGAGCAACCGGGAGCGAACGCTGCAATGACAAACGCCGGCAACGCAAAGGCGTCGCCGGCGTGCGCGGAGCTTCGAGGGGCGTCAACTCCAGGCGGCCTTTCCGGTGGCATCCTTGATCTGCGTCTTCCACGCATCTTCGATCAACCTGGTAACGTTCTCGGGAAGTGGCACGTAATCCAGCTCCTCGGCGAGCTTCTGGCCGTTCCTGAACGACCAATCGAAGAACTTCAGGACTTCGGCGGCGTTCTGCGGCTTGTCCTGCTTCGCGTGCATCAGGATGAAGCTCGCGCCGGTGATCGGCCATGCGCTCTTCCCGGGCTGATCGGTGAGGATCTGGTAGAACCCGGGCGACCCCTTCCAATCCGCGTTCGCGGCCGCCGCCTGGAAGCTCGAGTTGCTCGGTTGAACGAATTGGCCATCCTTGTTCTGGACGAGCGCATGCGTCATGTTGTTGCGCTTGGCGTACGCGTATTCGACGTAGCCGATCGAGCCCTTGATCCGCTGGACATACGCTGCAACACCTTCATTTCCCTTGCCGCCGACCCCCTCGGGCCACGACACGGCTGTGCTGGATCCGACCTTGCTCTTCCAGTCGGGGCTCACCTTCGCGAGATAGTCGGTCCAGATGAAGGTGGTGCCTGAACCGTCCGATCGATGAACGACGGAAATGGCGTCGGCCGGCAACTGGACGCCCGGATTCAGCGCGGCGATTGCCTTGTCGTTCCATTGCCTGATCCTGCCGAGAAAGATGTCGGCTAGGAGTGCGCCCGTGAGCTTGATCGCCCCGGGCGCAACGCCCACCAAATTGACGACGGGCACGACGCCGCCCACGATTGCAGGAAACTGCATGAGACCGGCACTCTGCAGGTCCTCCTGCTTGAGCGGCATGTCGGACGCGCCGAAATCGACGGTCTTCGCCTTGATCTGCGCGATGCCACCCCCTGACCCGATCGACTGATAATTCATCCCGACGCCGGACTTCGCCTTGTACGCCTCCGCCCACTTGGCATACACAGGATAGGGAAAGGTTGCGCCCGCACCCGTGATGTCCACTGCCCCCGCCTGTAGGGCAGGTACGAGTGTCAACGCCGCCAGCAGCATCTTCAAGTTGCCCATCGTCCGCTTCTCCGTGTCATCAGCATGGACGGGATTGTCCGGGCCCAACATGACACATTGATGACAGAGGATTCCCCGTGACGGGGGAATGCCTCAGCCGAGACGCAGGATCGCCGCGGTTGCGCGCCGTGCGCGCTCGTCGTACTCGACCGCATCGTCGATCGATCCGAGCGCAACCGGCGACAGTTCGTCGAGCACGCTCGACAGAGTGCGAGCGATGTCGGTGAACTTGATCCGTCGATCCAGGAACGCCCCGACCGAGACCTCGTTGGCCGCGTTGAGCGCCACGGTCGCATAGTCGCCGGCCCGCAAGGCGTCGTACGCGAGACGCACGCATGGAAATCGGTCAGCGTCGAGCGCTTCGAATTGCAGCGGACCGCGCGCGGTGAGATCGAAGGGCGGCACGCCGGCGTCGATGCGATCGGGATAAGCGAGCGCCTGGGCGATCGGAGTCCGCATGTCGGGATGCCCGAGCTGCGCGAGAACCGAACCATCCACGTACTCGACCAGCGAGTGGACGATGCTCTGCGGGTGGATCACGACGTCGATGTCGCAATCGTCTACACCGAACAGGCGGTGGGCTTCGATGACCTCCAGCCCCTTGTTCATCATGGTCGCCGAATCGACGGAAATCTTGGGACCCATGACCCAGTTGGGATGGCTGCACGCCTCTTCCGGTGTCACGGCCACGAGTTCTTCCGCGCCGCGATTGCGGAAGGGTCCGCCCGACGCGGTCAGCACCAGCCTGCGCACCCCGAAGTCACGCGGATTGCGGGCGTATCTCGGCGGAAGGCACTGGAAGATCGCATTGTGTTCGCTGTCGATGGGCAACAGGGTCGCGCCTCCGGCAGCAGCCGCTGCCATGAAGATTTCCCCACCGACGACCAGCGCTTCCTTGTTCGCGAGAAGAATGCGCTTGCCCATTGCGGCTGCTGCCATCGTCGGACGAAGCCCGGCGGCACCGACGATCGCCGCGAGCACGGTGTCGGCCTGCGCGAACGTGGCTACCGCCGCGAGGCCCGCCGCGCCGGACATGACCTCGGTGCGGCTGCCGCTCGCGCGAAGTGCGCGTTCAAGCTGCAGTGCGGCGTCCGCGTCCAATACCGCTGCGAGCTTCGGCTGGAAGCGCACGCAGATGTCGCGCAGTTTGTCCCAGTTGCTTCGCGCGGCGACCGCACCCAGGCGAAGGCGATCGGGATGGCGAGCGATAACGTCCAGCGTGGAACCGCCGACCGAGCCCGTAGCACCCAGGACGGCAACCGTGCGCGTCGTCGAAAGCGAAGTCTTAGTCACTCGCATGTCCCGCCACGCACGCGCGTGCTCGCGACCACGCAGGCCGACGCTTCCCATTCTCGCGCTCTTGCATGAGCAGGCTACTCCGTCAGCGAATCCGTGATCTCATTCGGGTGGAGTTCTGCCGCGCCAATTCGAACGAGTAAGCGTCGACCGCGCGTATTCTATACACGACACTGCCAAACGCCACGCTTCCATGAGCCGCATCTCGTTACGGAAGCTTGCTTCAGACGAGCGATTGGCCCGGCCGCACTCGCGTGAACTGCACCGGCACGTGCTCGACACCCAGCCGTTCGCCGTCTTGCGCTCGAACACGTGTGAATGCTGATGCGTCGAGGTCACCCTCTTGCGGAAAATCGGCTCGGTAATGCGCGCCGCGCGAATTTTCGCGCGCCTGCGCCGCACGCACGATCACCCGCGAAACCGCGACGAGATTCGCAAGATTGAGCCAGTCATGCCACGGCAGGTTGAACGACGGGTCGCGGGCCGTGCCCGGGAGACGATAGTGGTTCAGTGCATCGGCGAGCTCGCCAAGTGCGTTCGCTGCGCGTGACAGGCCGGCGGCGTCGCGCACGATGCCTGCGTCGTCCCACATGACCGTATGGAGTCGTTCCCGGATCGCTTCGAGCGCATCGAGGTTACTCGCGGCAGCTGCCGCGACGAAAGGGACGGTGGCGCGCTGCAGCGCGTCGCGAAGCTGATCCTCATCGGGCTGCCGCCATGTGCCGCTGCGGCGAAGCAGCTTGCCGATCCGATCGCCGGCGATCGCGCCGAAGACGGTCGAATTCGCGACCCCGTTGCCGCCGAGCCGGTTCGCGCCATGTACGCCGCCCGAATCCTCGCCGGCGACGAACATTGCCTCGCGCTCGGTCGTGCAGTCTTGCGCGAATTCGACGCCTCCCATCATGTAATGCGCGGTCGGCACGACCTCCACCTTGTCTCCGGCGAGGTCGAAGCCGCAGTCGGCACAACGCTCGACCATCCCCTTGAACTGGCGCCGCACGTTGTCGGGTCCGAGATGCGACATCGCGAGCCAGACACCACCGTTCGGCGTCGTGCGACCCGCGCGCATTTCGCTGAAGATCGCACGGGAGACGATGTCGCGCGTGGCGCGCTCGTCCCGTGGGTCATAACGGCGCATGAAGCGGTTTCCGTTACCGTCGAGCAGATAGCCGCCGGCGCCCCGCAAGCCCTCCTCCAGTACCGTGCCGGTCATCCGGGTGTGCGGACCCGCGAGCAGGCCGGTGGGATGAAACTGCACCATCTCCATGTCGCGCAATGGCAACCCGAAACGCAAGGCCATCGCGAGGCCGTCGCAGCTCTTGTCGCCGGATGGCGTATGGAACCGGTACATCGTCGGTCCCCCGCCGGTGGCAAGGAGCACCGCTTTCGCCTGGATGAAGCGCGGCTCGCCGGTGCGGATGTCGACCAGCAGGACGCCGGCGAGCGCGCCATCGGCCGCGGGAATGAGATCGAGTGCGCGATGCTCCTCCAGCCTCCCAATCCCGCGTGCCCAGACCTGCTCGGCGAGACGACTGATGATCTCGATCCCCGTGAGGTCGCCCTTGTGCACAGTGCGATCGAAGGTCTGTCCTGCGAATGCCTTCTGATGTACGGTGCCGTCGGGGTTGCGATCGAAAAAGCACCCGAGCTCGTTCTCGAGCTCGTGAATGCGCTCGACAGCCCCCGTGACGAGCTGCCACGCCAGATCCTGGTTCGGCAACCATTTGCCGCCTTCAATCGTGTCCATGAAGTGCCGCTCGACCGAATCGCCGACCGCCAGCGCGACGTTGTAGCCGCCCTGGACCATGCGCGTGCAACCGCACTTTCCGAGCAGCCCCTTGACGGCGATGGTGATGTCGAGGGTGGGATCGGCCTGCTGCGCGTGCAGCGCTGCGAACAAACCGGCTCCGCCGGCGCCGAGAATGAGGACGTCGGTTCGCGACCGGCGGATGTCCATTACGGCTTGACGTTCAATGCGGCAAGCGCCGCGGCGCGACGATCGCGCGCTGCATGGTCGACCGCCTCGTACAAGCTGTCGCCGTGGCTGTCCATCGCAACGCGCAGCGGTCCGAAATCGCGGATGCGAAATTGCCAGAGGCTTTCGGGGTTGAGATCGTCGAGGTCGACGTCCTCGATCGCCTCGATCCACGTCGTCTCGAGCGCAGCGGTGCCGCCGATGATGGCTAGATATGCACCTCCCCGCGCGCCAAATGCGGCGAGCGAAGCGGGACCGAGGCCGCCCTTGCCGATGATGATCCGAACGCCGAGTTGCGCGAGCAACGGCTCCGTAAAGCGTTCCATGCGCATCGACGTCGTCGTGCCGATGCAGACTGGTTCGTAGCCGGTCGGATGCATCGACGAAGCTGCAACCCTCCGCACGTTTGGTGCCGTATGAATCACCGCCTGGCCACGAAGGTCGAAGCGCGTAACACGCCCGCGATCGAAGAGTGCGATCTGCGTCGCATCGCGAATGCCGAACAGACGCCGTTGCAGCGTGACGGTATCGTTGACGCGCAATGCGCGGATCGTCGTTTCGTCGATCGGCGGAATGAGCTCGTGATGCATTCCGTTCGTTCCTTTGGGCCGGTTACCTCAACTTGCCCGAATCGACGCGACTGCCGTGCGACGCCGATCGATCCAATAGGCCCACACGACAAACAACCAACCTAGCAGCCCGGTGACCGCCAGTGCGAAGACGCTTGGCGGCGGTGGACCGAACACCGCGGCGAGGTAAAGAACCGCGAGCGTGATTGCGAACGTCCACAAAAGCACCTTGCCGAGGGCGTCACGCGCGACCGTCGACCGCATGTAAAGCCAGAGGCCGATGCCAAACAGCGCGAATTCCGCGCTGAGCGTTGCCGCCATCGAGTCCCACAGGCCAGCCCCGAGCTTCGGGCCGCCCGGCCACGTCGGCATGTCGGGCCGATGCGCGACGACGTCGA
>JBKPOL010000005.1:0-17296 GCA_046733075.1 Pseudomonadota bacterium
CCGCACACCTGCACGCTGCCGACGACGCCCGGTCCGCACGGCTCGTCACGCTCCCCGACGATGCGCACCGATACGCCGTTGAGCGGACGCCCCACGGTGCCCGCCGCACGCACGCCGTCGAGGGGATTCGACGTGATCATCCCCGTTTCGGTCATGCCGTAGCGCTCGAGAATCGGTTGACCGGTGCGTTCGCGGAACGCGTCGAAGACTTCGGGCAGAAGCGGCGCGGATCCCGAAATGAACACGCGCACGTTGCGGCACGCGTCGCGGTTGAAGGTCGGCTCGCGGAGCAGCCGCGCGTAGAAGGTCGGCACGCCCATCATGACCGTTGCAAACGGCAGGGATGCGACAACCTCCTTGGCATCGAACCGCGGAAGCCAGATGAAGCGCGCGCCGGCCAGCAGCGTGCAATGAATCGCGACGAACAGGCCATGGACGTGGTAGATCGGCAGCGCATGCAACAGCACGTCACGACGTGTAAACCCCCATGCCTCAACGAGGGCGACCGCGTTGGAGGCAAGATTGCGGTGCGTGAGCGACGCACCCTTCGGCCGACCCGTCGTGCCCGACGTATAGAGGATCGCCGCGGGATCGTCCGGCCGCGAATCGACAGTCTCGAACGACGGCGATTCGTCACGCGCCCGGTCGAACAGCTCGCCGCCATGCGCGTCGAGGGTCAGCACGGTCGCGTCTCCTGCCAGCATCACGACGGTGCCAAGCATTTCGGGCCGGCACACGACGACGCGGGGCGCCGCGTCCTCGAAGAAAAACGAAAGCTCGTGCTTCTGATAGCCCGTGTTGAGCGGCAGGTAAACGAGGCCGGCGCGCAGGCAGGCGAGGTAGAGCGCCATCACCTGCCAATGCTTGTCCGCCTGCACCGCAACGCGGTCGCCCCGCCGGCAGCCGGCCCGGATCAGCGCGTTCGCGATCCGCGCCGATTCGCTCGCCAGCTCGTCATAGTGGATGACCGGCTGCGAGGGAACGAGAATGCAGGGGCTTTCCCGCTCGCCGGGAAAGTGCGCCTCGAGCAGCGCGTAGAGATTCGCGTTCATCGAGAATCGGAGTCCGCGCACGATACACGACGCGCGGCAAGTCGTTTCAAGGCATTATTCCACACCGATGAACAATGGCGCGTCGACGCAGCACCGGCACGGCTTGCGCGCGGCGACGCCCGCAGCGCGCATCGTTGCGCTCGCGGACGCCGGCAGCGCGCACTTCCTCGCGCCCGCCGGATCGAGCCCGCATCTTGCCCGCTACGGCATAGCCGCCCACGACGACGACGGCATCGTCGCGGCGCGCATTCGAATCAATGGCGAGCTGATGGTCGTCGCAGCTCAGGACGAGGCGTTTCTCGCGGGAAGCGTGGGCGAGCGGCACGGGCGGGCGCTCCTCGCGGTCGTGGAAGAGGCGCGGCGACACCACGCGGCCGCCGTCGTGCTCCTGCTTGCATCGGGCGGCGTGCGCCTGCATGAAGCCAACGCCGCCGAGGTGGCACTCGCGCGCGCCCTCGCCGCGCTGCTCGACGCGCGCGTCGCGGGAATGGCGGTACTCGCGATCGGCGTCGGCAATGTGTTCGGCGGGACGTCGGTGCTTGCGTGCGCGGCCGACCGGCTCGCGATGCTGCCCGATACGCGCATCGGCCTTTCGGGCCCTAAAGTGCTCGAATCGGTGCATGGCAAATGGGAGCTCGACGCCGACGACGCCCGCGACGTCGAGGCGGTGTTCGGCGCACGGGCACGAAGCGCAATGGGCTTCGTCGAGCTTCTGGTCGACGACGTGGACGTCATGCGCGCTTGGCTGTCGCATGCAGCACGCGAGCGCGACGACTTCGCCGTAAGCGTCGCCGCCACGCACGCGCGCCTGCGCGAGCGCATCGAAGGCGAAACGGCGCATACGCCGCCGTTCGAGGCGCTCGCGTGCTTCGACGGCGCGGCGCCGGTCGATAATGGCGGACGGCTCTGGCTGCGCGACGAATGCTGGTTGACGCGGCCCCACCCGGCAACCGCGCTCGGTCCTGCTGACCTGCACGCGCAGGATGAGGCGCTGCTTGCCCACGTCGCGCGCGGGCGCGCCGACGCGCCGAAGGTCGTCCTGCTCGTCGAGGATTCGGCAGGTCACGTAGTGTCGCGCGGAGCCGAAATGCGGTTCCAGTCGCAGTTCCTCGCGCATCATGCCGCCGTGCTTGCGCTCCTTCGCGCGCGAGGGTATCGGCTGATCGGCGTCCTCGCCGGCGTGGGACACAGCGCCGCCTTCTTCACCAACGCGCTGCAGGCGACTGCGCTCTACGCGCTCGCGCAGTCGCGCGTCGTCGTGATGGAGCCCTCCGCGCTTGCCCGCGTGACGGGTCTGCCTGCGGCGAGCCTTATCGAAGACGATCCACTGCTCGGACAGCCGGTGCGCCACCTCGATGCACAGGGCGCGGTCGCGGCGATCATTCCCGACGCGTCGCTTGCCTCGCTGGGATTTTGACGAGCGAGCGCGGTGCGCTCAGTCGCGATCGTCGTCGACGCCCGCGGTCGCGCGAGCGAGGCGGTCGCGGATCGCCGTCCATTGCGCATCGTCTGGCACGTGCTCGATGAGGATCGCATCGGCGTCCGCACGGTCGAGCGTTCGCAGGTTCGCGTACAGCAACTGCGCATACGCGGTCGGATCGCGCGGTGCGGAGATCCACACGCCTTCAAAGTCCGCGGGTGGCGCTGCGTTCAATGCCAGCACGGCGACGCGTTCGTCGCGGTCCTCGAGCTGCGAAATTTCGGCGCGCAGCCCGTCGTGCGCGACGAGTTGCGCGGGCGTGTGCGTTGCGTAATGCGATGGCAGCGTGCCCGACGCGCGCGGCGCGGTGGCGTCGGCTGCGACCGGCGCCTGCCCGAGCACCTCAGCGAGGGCATCGAATGAAATGCCCCCGGGTCGAAGGAGCAGTGGCGGGTCGTTGGTGAACGCGACGATCGTGCTTTCGATGCCGATGTCGCATGGGCCGCCGTCGAGGATCAGGTCGACGCTGTCTTCGAGATCGTCGAGGACGTGTTCGGCGGTCGTCGGCGATACGTGCCCGAACCGATTGGCGGAAGGCGCGGCAATGCCGCTGCCGAACGTCTGCAACAGCGCGCGTGCGACCGGATGCGCGGGGGCTCGCAGGCCGACGCTCGACTGGCCTCCAGTGACAACGTCGAGGACGTGCGTTGCGCGAGGCAGGATCATCGTCAGCGGACCCGGCCAGAATCGTGCAGCAAGCGCGCGTGCGCCGGCCGGCACGCTGGACGCCCACTGGGCTGCTTCATCGATGCCGATGACGTGAACGATCACCGGGTGATCGGCGGGCCGCCGCTTCGCTTCGAAGATGCGCGCGACGGCAGACGCATTCCCCGCGTCGGCGCCAAGACCATAGACGGTCTCGGTCGGAAACGCGACGAGCCCGCCATGGGCGAGCAGCGCTGCCGCGCGTCGGATCGCGTTGTCGTCCGTGCGCACGACGCGATCCGATACAGGGCGTCTGCTAGACTTCAAGCCTTTACCCGGCGCGCGCGCAGCAATCGCATGCCCCACAGCGGAGAGGGTGGATGAGCGAGTTCCTGTTCACATCGGAATCGGTGTCGGAGGGTCATCCCGACAAGGTTGCCGATCAGATTTCCGATGCCGTGCTCGATGCGATTCTAGAGCATGATCCGACCGGCCGCGTCGCGGCGGAGACGCTCGTCTCCACCGGACTCGTCGTCATGTCCGGCGAGATCACGACAAGCGCGAACGTCGACTATGCGCGGGTCGCACGTGACACGATCCGGCGCATCGGCTACAACGATTCCGCGTTGCGGTTCGATGCGGACGGATGTGCGGTGATGGTCTGCTATGGCCGCCAGTCACCCGACATCGCGCAAGGGGTAGATCGGGCGTCCGACGATTACCTGAACCAGGGTGCCGGCGACCAGGGAATGATGTTCGGCTACGCGTGCGACGAGACGCCGGCGCTGATGCCGTATCCGATCTACTACGCACACCGGCTGGTGCAGCGGCAAAGCGAAGTTCGCCGCGACGGCCGCCTGCCTTGGCTGCGCCCCGATGCGAAATCGCAGGTGACCGTCCGGTATGTCGACGGCAAGCCGCGAAGCGTCGACACCGTCGTGCTGTCGACGCAGCATCACCCGAGCATGAACGAGCGGCAGAAGGAACTCGCCGAGGCGGTTGTCGAGGAGATCATCAAGCCGGTGTTCGCCAAGGAGATGCTGTCGGGCACGCGCTTCCTCGTCAATCCGACCGGTCGCTTCGAGATCGGCGGCCCGCATGGCGACGCGGGACTGACCGGTCGCAAGATCATCGTCGATACCTATGGCGGCGCCGCGCCCCACGGCGGCGGCGCATTTTCGGGCAAGGATCCGTCGAAGGTCGATCGCTCCGCTGCGTACGCCGCTCGCTACGTGGCGAAGAACGTCGTTGCCGCCGGGCTCGCGAAGCAGTGTCAGGTGCAGGTCTCGTACGCAATCGGCATTGCGAAGCCCATCAACGTGACCGTCTATACGGAAGGCACGGGTCGCGTTCCGGATGCGCGCATCGTCGATCTCGTCAATGCGCATTTCGATCTGCGGCCGAAGGGCATCATCCGCATGCTCGACCTGCTGCGGCCCATCTATCGCAAGGCCGCCGCCTACGGCCATTTCGGGCGCGACGAGCCCGAGTTCACCTGGGAAGCGACCGACAAGGTGCAGGCGCTGCGCGAAGCCGCAGGCATACGCGAAGCGGCCGTGCCGGCGTAATGTCGGGAAGTCGCGGGTCGATCGAATGAAGCTGTTCGATCCGCTGCGGTTACGCGCACTCGCGCTTCGCAATCGCATCGTCGTGTCGCCGATGTGCCAGTACTCGGCCGTCGACGGCCGCGCCAACGATTGGCATCTCGTGCACTGGGGGCAGATGCTGATGTCGGGTGCCGCCCTCTTCACCATCGAGGCCACCGCCGTGACGCGGACGGGCCGCATCACGCCCGGTTGTCTCGGCCTCTACGACGATGCGTGCGAAGAGGCGCTGACGCAAACGCTCGCGCGAGCGCGAGCGCAATGTCCGCCGATACCAGTCGCGATGCAACTCGCACATGCCGGGCGCAAGGGCTCGTCGCACGTTCCCTGGGAAGGCGGTCATCTGCTGTCGGCGGAGGAAGGCGCGTGGCAAACGGTCGCGCCGTCCGCGATTCCCCATGCGGCGCATGAGACTGCGCCCGCGGCGCTCGACGGGGACGGTCTTGCGCGGGTACGAGATGCATTTGCCGACAGTGCGAAACGTGCCGCCCGCGCGAGCATCGACGCGCTCGAGTTGCACATGGCGCACGGCTATCTGCTGCACGAATTCCTGTCGCCGATCGCGAATCGTCGAACCGATCGATACGGCGGCGACTTCGAGTCCCGCATTTGCTTCCCGCTCGAGGTCTTCGACGCCGTGCGCTCTGCGTGGCCGCCCGAGCGGCCGCTCGGGGTTCGCGTCTCGTGCACCGATTGGGTGGATGGCGGATGGACGCTCGAGGAAACCGTCGAGTTCGCGCGGCGGCTGGTGGCGCGCGGCTGCGACTGGATCGATGCATCGAGCGGCGGCGTGTCCCCGCTGCAAAAGATTCCGCTCGGGCCCGGTTACCAGGTCGAGTTCGCGCGCGAGATCCGGCGCGCGACCGGCGCATCAACGATGGCGGTGGGCCTCATCACCGAGCCTGCACAAGCGCAAGCGATCATCGCGTCCGGCGACGCGGACCTGGTCGCGATGGCGCGTGCATTCCTGTGGGACCCGAGATGGGCCTGGCACGCGGCGGCAGCGCTCGACGGGAGCGTCGTTCCGCCGCCGCAGTACTCGCGCGCTGCGCCCCGCGGCAGCGCCGACGTATTTCGAGGCGTCAAGATCGCGCAGCGCTGACCCGGTATAATCAACTTCCTTCCGCGGCATGATCTCCGCGGATCACCGACAAGACGGAGATTCAAATGGCCGAACGCACTCGTACCCGACGGAACACGCTCGAGCGGCGCTGCCTGCCCAAGACGTTCAAGCGGATGTTCGTCGGCGCGCCGAAGGGCATTTTCAAGATGCTGGAGAAGGTGAAGAAGGCCTGAGCTTCCGACCGCTTCCGACATCCGAGGGGCCGCGCGTGCGGCCCTTTTTGTCGTGCCTTTCGCGTATTACAGCCGGCTTAGCGCCGAGCAGAAGCGCATCTATCGCAAAAGCGACGCGATTACGTCGATCGCGCTGCCTCCGGGCGTCGCCCCCGGCGCGGACGTAGCGGCGATCCGTGCGGCACTCGTCGCCGACGACCGCGCGCGCGTGCAGCACGGATGCCAGCGGATCATCCACGTGCTGACCCACGCCTACCATGTGCCGCAGGTGCGGGCCCGCGTGCTTGCGCAGCGCCCTGCGGACGACTATGGCGAGCTCCATGGCTTGTACGAACCCGAGGACGGAAAGACGCACGCGCGGATCACGGTATGGATGCGCACGGCGCGGCGCCGCCAGGTTGTCGCATTCAAGAGCTTCCTGCGCACGGTGTGCCACGAGATCTGCCACCACTTGGACTACGAGCTGTTCGCGCTCGAAGAGACGTTTCACACCGAGGGCTTTTACCGGCGGGAGTCGGCGCTCGCCAACGCGCTGTTGGCAAGCGAAGCCGCTGCGCCGCCGCTTTGATATAATCCGCAACCTTCAACGCCCCGAGGAGCGTTGCAACCCGGCCCAGCCGGGCCAGGCTCGGGGCGGGCATGACGCCTTTGCAACTGCGCTCGTTGAACCGTGATTTGCACGGGCAACGGGTGACCGATCCCCTTCCGTCCAGTGCGATCACCCGATAGAGCGGAGTGACCATGAACGCTGTGAACGAAACGGGGATGTTCGCCGATTACGAGGTCGCCGATCTCACGCTGGCCGAATGGGGCCGCAAGGAGATCCTGATCGCCGAGACCGAAATGCCCGGTCTGATGGCGATACGCGAGGAATTCGCACCGGAGCAGCCGCTGCGCGGCGCGCGGATCGCCGGCAGCCTGCACATGACGATCCAGACCGCCGTGCTGATCGAGACGCTGCAGGCGCTCGGCGCCGACGTCCGCTGGGCATCGTGCAACATCTATTCGACGCAGGACCACGCGGCCGCCGCGATCGCCGCACGTGGCACTCCCGTATTCGCCTACAAGGGCGAGACGCTCGAGCGCTACTGGGACTTCACGCACCGCATTTTCGAGTGGAGCGGCGGACACACGCCGAACATGATCCTCGACGATGGCGGCGATGCGACGCTGCTCGTGCACCTTGGCGCCGCCGCGGAACAGGACCGTTCGGCCATCGCGCATCCGACGAGCGAGGAGGAGGTCGCGCTGTTCGCGGCGATCGCCAACCGCCTCGATACGACGCCCGGGTTCTATTCACGCATCAAGCGCGAGGTCCGCGGCGTCACCGAAGAGACGACGACCGGCGTCAAGCGCCTCTATCAGATGCACCGCGAGGGCCGGCTCGGCTTCCCCGCGATCAACGTCAACGATTCCGTGACGAAGAGCAAGTTCGACAACCTCTACGGATGTCGGGAGTCGCTTGTCGACGGCATCAAGCGCGCGACCGACGTGATGGTGGCCGGCAAGGTTGCGCTCGTCTGCGGCTACGGCGACGTCGGCAAGGGCTCGGCGCAGGCGCTTCGCGCGCTTTCGGCGCAGGTGTGGATCGCCGAGATCGACCCGATCTGCGCGCTGCAGGCAGCCATGGAAGGCTATCGCGTCGTGACGGTCGACGATGCGTGCGACAAGGCGGACATCTTCGTCACCGCCACCGGCAACATCGACGTCATCACGTTCGACCACATGGCGCGGATGAAGAACAACGCGATCGTGTGCAACATCGGGCACTTCGACAACGAGATCGACGTCGCCTCCCTCCGCGCGTGCAAGTGGGAGAACATCAAGCCGCAGGTCGACCACGTAATCTTCCCCGACGGCAAGCGCATCATCCTGCTCGCCGAAGGCCGTCTCGTGAACCTCGGCTGCGGCACCGGTCATCCGTCGTACGTGATGAGCTCGTCGTTCACGAACCAGGTGATGGCGCAGATCGAGCTCTGGACCGACGGCCGGGAGCGGACGAACAAGTATCCGGTCGGCGTGTACGTGCTGCCGAAGCATCTCGACGAGAAAGTGGCGCGGTTGCAGCTCTCGAAGCTCGGCGCGAAGTTGACGGAGCTGAACGACAAGCAGGCCCGCTACATCGGCGTGCACCGGCGCGGTCCGTACAAGCCCGATACATACCGGTATTAGCGCGTCGCCAATTTTCGCGCGCTTCGCTCGCAGGGTACTTGACCCCGAGGATTCGACGCCTGCAACCTCGGGGCCCCCTGCGCCGGCGCGTGCAAGAGCGACGTGACAACGCGCGTTTTGCGACTGACGGAGTTTCCATGCGCATCGCGGTGATGGGTACTGGTGGCGTCGGCGGCTATTTCGGCGGGAGGCTAGCGCAGGCCGGCAACGACGTGACGTTCGTCGCGCGCGGGGCGCATCTTGCCGCCATGCGCGAGCACGGTCTGCGCATCGAAAGCGCCGGCGGAAATCGGGTCATCCGCAATGCCGTCTTCACGGACGATCCGGGCTCGATCGCCCCCGTCGATGTCGTGATGTTCTGCGTGAAGCTGTGGGACGTCGAGCGCGCTGCCGGGCAGATCGCCCCGCTCGTTGCACGCGGTGGCGTCGTGATTCCGTTCCAGAACGGCATCGACAGCACCGACGTGTTGACGCGCGAACTCGGCGCATCGCACGTGCTCGGCGGCGTCGCGTACATCGCCGCGTCGATACGCTTGCCCGGCGTCATCGCGCACGTCGGCTCGATGGCCCGGCTTCGCATCGGCGCCTTCGACGAGCGGCTGACGCCGCCCGCGCGGGCCTTCGTCGAAGCATGCCGCGGCGCGGGCGTCGAAGCGGAACTCGCTCGCGACATCCGGCGTGCGTTGTGGGAAAAGTTCGTGTTCCTGAACGCGCTCGCAGGCCTCACCTGCCTCGCACGCCAGCCGCTCGGCATCGTGCGGAGCGACCCCGACTTGCGCGCGACGTTCGAGGCATCGATGCGCGAGACGATCGCCGTCGCGAAGACGAAGAGCGTGGACCTCGGCGACGACTTCATCGCCAGCCAAATGCAGGCGCTCGACGGGTTGCCGGCCGAGATGCGCGCGTCGATGCTCGGCGACCTCGTGAGCGGACACCGGCTCGAGGCGCCCTGGCTGTGCGGCCGCGTGGCCGCGCTCGCACCCGAGGCGGGCCTGGAAGCGCCGGTCAATGCGACGATCTACGCGGGCCTCAAACCCTATCTGGAGGGTGCGACGTGACCACGCGGCGTGACCGGCTCATTGCATTGATCGCGTCGTGCCAGCCAGGCAGTTGCATTGGCCCGGCGGAGGATTCATGCGGCTTCTGATCACCTGGCTCATCAACGCGTTGGCGTTGCTCGCGCTTCCGTATCTCTTCACGTCGATCCATGTCGACTCGTTCGTGACGGCGCTCGTCGCCGCGCTGATCCTTGGACTGATCAACACGCTGATCCGGCCGATCCTCGTGCTGCTCACGTTGCCGGTGACGCTGCTGACGCTCGGACTCTTCATCTTCGTCATCAATGGACTGCTCTTCTGGTTCGTCGGTTCGTTCGTGTCCGGCTTTCGCGTCGACGGCTTCTGGGCCGCCGTGTTCGGCGCCATCGTCTACAGCATCATCTCGTGGGCGCTGTCGTCGCTGATCCTGTATCGCAAGCCGTGAGCCGTTCGGCCAAAGCCCTGTACAGCCTCGAGTTCTTCCCGCCGAAGACGGAGGAGGGCATTGCGAAGCTGCGCGCGGCGCGGCACGAGTTCGCCGCACTGAAGCCGGCCTTTTGCTCGGTCACGTTCGGCGCCGGCGGTTCGACACGGGAAGGGACGCTTGCAGCGGTGCTCGAAATCCGCGCGGATGGCATGGAAGGCGCTCCGCATCTCTCGTGCATCGGCGGAACGCGCAAGGGAATTCGCGATGTGCTCGACCAGTATCGAAGCCACGGGATCCGCCACATCGTCGCGCTCCGCGGCGACCTGCCGTCCGGAAGCATGGACGCCGGCGACTTTCGCTACGCGAACGAGCTCGTGCGGTTCATTCGCGAGACAACCGGCGACTGGTTTCACATCGACGTCGCGGCGTATCCGGAATGCCATCCCCAGTCACGCAGTCCGGACGACGACCTGGCGAGCTTCGAGCGCAAGATCGACGCGGGCGCCAACTCGGCGATCACGCAATATTTCTTCAATCCCGACGCGTACTGGAGCTTCGTCGAGGCGTGCGCTGCGCGCGGAATCACCGTGCCGATCGTGCCGGGCATCATGCCGATATCGAGCTTCACGAAGCTCGCCCGCTTTTCAGACGCGTGCGGTGCGGAGATCCCGCGCTGGATCCGTCGCCGGCTCGAAGGTTTCGGCGACGACAGTGCGTCGATACGCGCGTTCGGACTGGACGTCGTCACGCGGATGTGCGCGTCGCTGATCGAGCGCGGCGCACCCGGTCTGCACTTCTACACCCTGAATCAGGTGACGCTCACCGCATCAATCTGGCGCGCGCTCGGCCTCGGCCCGGGCTGAATACGTATGGCGACGGCGACGGGCTACCGTCCCGGGGCGTTAGCCGGTACCCGGTCATGCAGCTCTTTGTCAGCCGCGGCCGGGCGTATAGGACACGAGCTCGAGCAGCGTGTGCTGCGCGCGAATCGTCCCGCTGCCGTCCATCTCGTCTCCGCGCTCGATGTACTCGGCGTCTTTTTCCTCCCGGACGGTTGCGCCCACCGCGGGCGCATACCAGATCACATAGTTGCAGGTGGTCGGGTAGCGCCAGAACTCCTCGTCGTCGAGCCGCATGAGCACGCGCATGCGAATGGCGTCGAAGACGCCCGCGGGCGTCGTCACCTTCTCCCAGCTGCCGACGCGAACGTAGCGATTGATCTGTCCAGTCCGATCCGTGTTCTGGTTGTAGTTGTCGACCCATTGGTTCCAGGTCTGCCCCGGCGCGAGCGGAAAGCGGTAGCGCTCGAGCGGTGTCTTGAAGCGGCGAGTCTCGATATCCATCAATGCGCCTGTCTGCAAGAGGCCGGGTCCCGCCCACGATTCGTAACGCTCGACGTCTACCGACGGGCCCTTCAGCGTCACGCGCACGGACACGCCGTCCGGTCCCGCACGCGTCACCTCGTGGGTCTCCTCCCATACGAGGGGCGAGCGAAATCCCTCGCGTCCTCGATAGACCCATCGAGCGCCGACGGCCGGGGTCGGCGCGGTCGCGACAGGTCCGTTCGTATCACCGCGCTGGTCGGGAGTTGCGCAGGCGCTGAGCAGCAGGGCGAGCGGGAAGGCGGCGAGGAGTGTCGCGCGTCGCATCGACAGCGGGAAGGTAGCGAGCAGTGACGCGCGCCGCATCCACAGCGGGAGCGTGACCAGCGACGTCGCACCCTGCATCCATATTGCAAGTTTGCGTTTCATCCTTTTTTTCGCCGCGAGAGCGCGGGTGACCATCATAATGAAGGCCAGACCGCGGGTGACCCTGTCAGCCAACCGGAGGCGCCTTCCGAATATTCCCTCGGACAGCTGCCGGCGGCACAGGTTGCGGGCCGCCCGATGACGGGTCAGGCGCCGGCGTCGGTGACTGCGCCGCGGCTCGCCGTCGATACCAGCCGGGTGTATTTGCCGAGTAAGCCACGCGTGTAGCGCGGGGCAGGCGCTCGCCATTGCGCACGCCGGGCGCCGAGCGTCGCTTCGTCGACATTGAGCTGCAGCAGCAGCCGGTGTGCGTCGATGGTAATGGAATCGCCTTCCTCGACGAGTGCGATCGTTCCGCCCGAATACGCTTCGGGGGCGACGTGCCCGACGACCATTCCCCAGGTGCCGCCCGAAAAGCGTCCGTCGGTGATGAGTCCAACCGATTCGCCCAGCCCCTGGCCGATCAGCGCCGATGTCGGAGCAAGCATCTCCTGCATGCCGGGACCGCCCTTCGGTCCTTCGTAGCGAATGACGATCACGTCGCCGGCCCTGATTTTCCGCGCCATGATCGCTTCCATGCATTCCGGCTCCGAGTTGAAGACGCGGGCAGGGCCGGTGATCATCGGGTTCTTGAGTCCGGTGATCTTTGCAACACACCCTTCCTCCGCCAGGTTGCCGCGGAGGATCGCGAGATGTCCGTGCGGGTAGATCGGCTTGTCCAACGCGCGGATCACGTCCTGGTCGGCGCGCGGATGCGCGGGCACCGACGACAATTCGTCGCCGATCGGCCGACCGGTGATCGTCATGCATTCGCCGTGCAGAAGACCCGCATCGAGCAGTAAGCGCAGCACCTGGGGGACGCCGCCCGCGGCGTTGAAGTCGACCGCAACGTAGCGTCCCGACGGCTTCAGGTCGCACAGCACCGGCACGCGCCGGCGAATGCGCTCGAAGTCGTCGATCGTCCACTCGACCTCCGCAGCATGAGCAATCGCGAGGTAATGCAGCACCGCATTCGTCGAGCCCCCCGTTGCCATGACGAGCGAGACCGCGTTCTCGATCGAGGCTCGCGTGATGATGTCGCGCGGCTTCAGATCCTTCTCGATCGCGCGCACGAGCACCTGCGCCGACGCGGCCGACGAGTCCGCTTTCTCGGGGTCCGGTGCCGCAAGCTGCGAGCTCCCGAGCAGGCTCATGCCGAGCGCCTCGAACGACGAGGACATCGTGTTCGCGGTGTACATGCCTCCACACGCGCCAACCGTCGGACAGGCGTTGCGCTCGATGCCGTCGTAATCCTCCTTAGACATCTTGCCCGCTGCGAACGCACCCACCGCCTCGAACGGCGACACGATCGTCAGCGCCTGGCCTTTCCATTGGCCGGGCTTGATCGTTCCCGCGTAGACGTAAATGCCCGGCACGTTGATCCGCGCGATCGCCATCATGCCGGCGGGCATGTTCTTGTCGCAGCCGCCGACGACCAGGACGCCGTCCATGCACTGGCCATTGACGGATGTTTCGATCGCGTCGGCGATCACTTCGCGCGACACGAGCGAGTACTTCATCCCTTCCGTCCCCATGCCGATGCCATCGGTCACCGTCGGCACGCCGAACACCTGCGGCATCGCGCCCGCAGCCGACAGCGCTTCCATGGCCCGGTCGACGAGCGGCTGAATGCCGGCGTTGCACGGATTCATCGTGCTGTGGCCATTCGCAACGCCGACGATCGGCTTCTCGAAGTCTGCGTCCCCGAAACCGACGGCGCGCAGCATGGCTCGGTTGGGAGAGCGGGCGATGCCCTGCGTGATCAAGCGGGAGCGGCGGTTTGCTGGCAAGCGGGGTCTCCGGCAATCGACAACGACGTCCTTCGAGACTTCGGCGACGAAGGAATCGCTTCCATGATAGCGCGCCGATCCGAGCGATCAGGATGTGCTATATCGCTTTCTCATGCTGGTCCACCCGCAGTTCGATCCGGTCGCTTTCCACCTCGGACCGCTGGCGGTTCGGTGGTACGGTCTCATGTACCTGACCGGCTTCATCCTGTTCATCGTGCTCGGGCGTTATCGCGCGCGGCAACACATGCTGACCGGATGGCGGCCCTCAGACATCGACGACATGCTGTTCTTCGGCGTGTTTGGCGTGATCCTCGGCGGTCGGCTCGGCTACGTGCTGTTCTACAAGCCGCTCTATTACCTTGCGCATCCGCTCGAGGTGTTCGAGGTGTGGCACGGCGGAATGAGCTTTCACGGCGGTTTCCTCGGCGTCCTGATTGCGCTCGTGTTTTTCGCGCGGCGTCGCGGCAAGGCGCTGCTCGACGTGACCGACTTCGTCGCACCGCTCTGCCCGCTTGGTCTCGCCGCCGGCCGACTCGGCAATTTCATCAACGCGGAACTCGTCGGCCGACCCACCGACGTTTCCTGGGCGATGGTGTTCCCGCAGGTGGACAACGTTCCCCGCCACCCGTCCCAGCTCTATGAATTCGGACTCGAAGGATTGCTGCTGTTCGCGATCCTTTGGATCTTCGCGCTGCGCCAGCGGCCGCGGGGTGCTGTGTCGGGTCTGTTCCTGATCGGCTACGGCGCGTTTCGCTTCATCGCCGAATTCACGCGCGAGCCGGACAACTTCCTGGGATTTCTCGCGGGCGGTCTGACGATGGGCCAGTGGCTGTCGATGCCGATGATCGCGGCGGGCATTGTGATGATGCTCTGGTCTTACCGACGGGACGGCAAGGCTCAGCCCACGGTGATGGACCGCATGAAGGGCTAGGGTCTGTTAACAGGCCCTAGTGTCCTGCGCGCGCCGACCGAGGACCGCTGCCTGGCGGTTATTCGACGCGCCGATAGTCGCCGTCGAGCGTTCGGCGATCGCGCCGGTAGGCCGCCCGCCCGGCGGGAACCGGCTGCGGTCCGAATTCGTCCCGCTGGTTGATGGGTAGGAGCAGCAGCACAACTGCGATGGCGTCTGACAGGATACCGGGGACGAGCAGCAGCATGCCGGCGAGCACGCGCCGACCGCTGTCGAGCAGGCCGCGCATCAGCGATTCGTCGCCGCGGAATGCCGCGAGCGTCCGCGCGCGGAACTGGCCGCGCTCGTTGGTGAGCACCCACAAGCCCGCAACGGCGGATGCGGTGAGCCACATCCACATCGGGACGCCACTCCATCGGGCGAACCGCGCCGTGACGATCAGATCCAGGAACGGGAAAACCATTAAAATGCAGAGTACGACGAAACGCATGGATACTCCTTGGCCGACCCGGCGATCCTTGTCATCACCAACGTCCCGGATCATGCCCTCGCCGATTCGCTGGCGCGGGAACTTCTCGACCGGCGGCTCGCCGCATGCGTGAACATCGGTGCCCCGGTGCAGTCAATTTATCACTGGCACGCGCGAATCGAAACCGGCCAGGAGCTTCCGGTCGTCATCAAGACGCGCACGGCGTTGTATTCGAGCGTCGAGGATGCAATCCGGAAAATCCATCCCTATGACACTCCGGAAATCATTGCGATCCCTGTTATCGATGGCGACGCTCGGTATCTCGCGTGGCTGCAGGAGGAAACGACGCAGACTTGACGCCCCGGGTGCGTTGGTCGCGGCGCTTGGCGTCGCGATATTTGAAACCGCGCTAGCTGCCGGTCTGACGGACAGTTTCGCCAAACTCCTGCCGCCCGAGCAGGCGTTTCGCTTTTCCGCGCGCGCGGTCGACGCCTCGACGCTCGAGGCGCGCTTCGACGTTGCGGATGGGTACTACCTGTATCGCGACAAGCTGCGCTTCACGATCGAGCCGGTTGCCGCTCGCGACGTCGAGTTGCCGCCCGGGACGCGGAAGCACGACGAATTCTTCGGTGACGTGGAAACCTATCGTGGAACCGTCGTCGTGCGCCTGCCGCTCCACGAACCCTCACAGGGACGAACGCTCACGGTGCACGCCGACTCCCAGGGTTGCGCCGATGCCGGCGTCTGTTATCCGCCAAACCCGCAACAGTTGAAGCTCGTCGTGCCGACGTCGTCCGGCAAGCCCGGCGCATATGTCCAAGCGAGCCCCAAGGGCTGGTTCAAGTGACAGGCGGGGAGCCGGCGGCGGCCCGCGGCGGGCGCGCGTTCAGCTCGCGCCGACGTGCGCTGATTTTGGCCGGCGGAGCCGCGGCCATCGCGGCGCTCGCCGGGGGAGCGTGGCTTTTCCACGAACGGCGCGTGGCATCCCGCGACGGTGCCGCGATCCTGGGACTCGTGCTGCCCGATGCGGACGGACGCGAGCAGGCGTTCTCGCAGTGGCGGGGAAAGGTCCTCATCGTCAACTTCTGGGCGACGTGGTGCGTGCCATGCCGCGAAGAGATGCCGCAGTTCATTGCAACCCAGGCGCGCGAGGCCGCGAACGGCGTGCAATTTGTAGGCATCGCCGTCGATCAAGTCGACAAAGTGCGGCAATTTCGTAGTGAGATCGGTCTCAACTACCCAGCCGTTATCGGGGGGTTTGGCGCTATCGATTTGTCCCGCGAGCTCGGCAACGACCTTGCGGCACTGCCGTTCACGATCGTGCTCGATCGCGCCGGGCGGGTGGCCTACACCCACCTCGGGCCCGTCAAGGCGCCGGCGCTCGACGCATTGCTCAGGAATCTCACCCAAGCCGCGTAAGGAAGCAGCACGCGCCTGGCATTGAACGGCGCGAAACGCCGGCTTGCGCCGGCGAGTCGCTATCCATCTATTTCGGCGATAGTGTCGGCATCTACTGGACAACCTGCTGCCATCCGCGGCAAACTCCGCGGCGGCACCCGCCTGAGCGCCGAGGGCACCCATGGACCTGCGCAAGCTGAAGACGCTGATCGACCTCGTCGAAACGTCCGGAATCGCGGAGCTCGAGATTCAGGAAGGCGAGGAGCGCGTACGGATTACTCGTACGGTCCCGCAGGGCCAGCAGTCGGTCACGTTTCACGCGTCACCGCAACCCGCTGTTGCAGCGGCGCCCGCTGCTCCGCTCGCTGCACCCGAACCCGCGGCCCCGCCGGCACCCGAGGGTCACATCGTCAAGAGCCCGATGGTGGGCACGTTCTATCGTTCCGCGTCGCCTGGCGCCGCGGCATTCGTGGAGATCGGCGACGCAATCGAGCAGGGCGACACGCTTTGCATCGTCGAGGCGATGAAGCTGATGAACGAGATCGAGGCGGACGCCAGCGGCACGATCAAGGCGATCCTCGCGGAGAACGGACAGGCGGTGGAGTTCGGCCAGCCACTGTTCGTGCTCGAATGACGCGCGGCAGGCCACGGAGCAGGCGTTGACATGGCGCCGCCCAGCCCCGACAAGCTGTTCGACAAGATCCTGATCGCCAACCGTGGGGAAATCGCGCTGCGAATTCAGCGCGCGTGCCGCGAACTCGGCATCAAGACCGTCGTTGTGCATTCGGAAGCGGACCGCGACGCGAAATACGTTGCGCTCGCCGATGAATCGGTGTGCATCGGGCCGCCGTCGTCGGCGCAGAGCTACCTGAACATTCCCGCAATCATCGCCGCAGCCGAGGTCACCGACGCACAGGCGATCCATCCGGGCTACGGCTTTCTTTCGGAGAATGCCGACTTCGCGGAAAAGGTGGAACGCTCGGGCTTCATCTTCATCGGCCCGAAGTCCGAGACGATCCGGTCGATGGGCGACAAGATCAGCGCGCGAAGCGTGATGACGAAAGCGGGCATCCCGTGCGTGCCCGGATCTGAAGGGGCGCTGCCCGAAGACTCGAAGGAAGTGATCAAGATCGCGCGGGGCGTCGGCTACCCGGTGATCATCAAGGCGGCCGGGGGCGGTGGCGGCCGCGGCATGCGCGTGGTTCACACGGAAGCGGCGCTGTTGCCTG
>JBKPOL010000006.1:0-23184 GCA_046733075.1 Pseudomonadota bacterium
GCCGCATTCCGGCGCGGTTCGTCTGGCCGCTCGCCGGCATCTTCGCGCTCGGCGCGGTGCAGGGCGTCGTCGGTTGGCTGATGGTGCAAAGCGGCCTCGTCGACGACCCTCGGGTTTCGCAATTCAGGCTGACGGCGCATCTCGGGCTTGCCGTCGCGATTCTCGCGGGCATGCTGTGGATTGCGTTGTCGCTCGCGTTTCCTGTGACGAACAATCTGCAGGCCCGGCAGGCGCGGTCGCTGCGCCGGTTCGCCGATGCGCTGGTTGCGCTGACATTCGTGATGATCCTGTCCGGCGGTCTCGTCGCCGGCATACGCGCAGGATTCGCGTACAACACGTTCCCGCTGATGCAGGGACGAATTGTTCCGCCCGAGATCCTGATGCTCGATCCCTGGTGGAAGAACTTCTTCTGGAACATCGCGACTGTACAGTTCGACCATCGGCTAATCGCCTGGCTGCTCGCGTGCAGCGTCCCACTGTTCTGGTGGCGGCTTCAGCGCAGTGACGCTTCGATACGCGCCAAGGTCGGCGGCAGCGCGCTTCTCGCGATGGTCGCGGTGCAGGTGTCGCTCGGGATTGCAACGCTCGTGAACGTCGTTCCACTGCCGCTCGCCGCTTTGCATCAGGCCGGGGCCGTGGCTGTTCTCGCGTTGGCCGTGAGCGTCGCCCATGCCCTGCGATGAACGCGGAATGCCTGCGCATT
This sequence comes from Pseudomonadota bacterium, assembly GCA_046733075.1. Taxonomy (GTDB): domain Bacteria; phylum Pseudomonadota; class Gammaproteobacteria; order Burkholderiales; family Casimicrobiaceae; genus VBCG01. The sequence continues at coordinate 704 of JBKPOL010000006.1, forward strand.
GCCTAAGCGGCCACGAACAGCGATGATGACAGGAACAATGAAAGCGACCCGACATGGCTGATCTTCGTGCGCTGGACGAACCACTGACCGACCCCGAGCTCGACGAGCTCGAGGGATTCCTCGCGTCCGATCTAGTGCCGCCGGACTGCATGGACCTCGAGATGCTCGACGGCTTTCTCACCGCAATCGTGAGCGGGCCGGAAAGCGTACAGCCGTCGGAATGGCTGCCGCAGGTCTGGAGCGACGGGGGACGCTCGTCCAATCCCGCTTTCACCGGCAACGAGCAGGCGCAGCGGATCATGGGGCTCATGCTGCGGCACATGGTCGGCATCCAGCGCACGCTCGGCGAGTCGCCGACGCGCTTCAAGCCGCTCCTCTACATGCCGGACGAGAAGGCGCGTAACGACAAGACGCCGCCGGAGGCGTCGGCGTGGTGCGAGGGTTACATGGCGGGCGTAAAGCTGCGGGACGACGAATGGCAACCGCTATACGACGCAGCGGACGCGCGCGACTGGGTATTTCCGATCGAAGCGCTCGCGTTCGGCGATCAGGATCCGGAATTTGCCGAGTGGGTCGACGACAAGGAAAAGCGGGCTAGCCTGGTCGACGAGCTCGCGGTGGCATCGGTGCTGATTTATCGCTTCTGGCAGGACCGCCGCCGTGCAAGCGAGGCACGCGGCAGCGGCTCGCGCAGGGAGCTACCGGAAAATACACGCAAGTCGAGACAGCGACTGCACTGAAGCCGCGCTCAGGCGGCGTGCTGGAACGACTCGTCGGGCCACTCCGGCACGAAGCGCATCGATCCCTCGTAGTTCTCGATCAGAGCGATCAGCTCGTCGACGCGGCTTCCGGCGGGCAGGTCGAAGTCCGCGCCGTGCAGCTCTTCCAGCTCGGCGCGCGCGGCCCGATACTGGTCATCCGTACAAATACGCCGGGGATCGAGAACGTTTGACATGGTGCCTCCTTCTTTTGCCGCGCGATGCCGAGCCACGCGACTACTCGGGTGTGATGTGACCCTCGTATGAGCGCGCTAGTACCGATAGATGCGTCGATTGACGATACGGACACGGTCCCCGACGCGATACTCGCCTTCACCCACTTCGTTCAATGCGAGCGTCCCACCGGAATCAAGCCGCACGATGACGCGGTAGCGATCGCGCGCATTGGATTTCTCGATCTGATTGCCTACTAGCCCGCCGCCGACGGCTCCCGCGATCGTCGCTGCGGTATTGCCGGTCCCGCCGCCGAACTGATGGCCAATGATTCCGCCGGCGATGCCGCCCAAGATCGCGCCGAGGCCTGTTGGAGTGTTGTATCCATCGCGATAGAGCTCCATCGATTCGACGACACCATACTCAGTGCGTTGCGCAACGGGGGGTTCGTACACCGCGTAAGGCGCCGGATACGCACACCCGCCAAGCAACACGACGCTCGTCAGGAATGCGATTGCCGGAGAACGGACCTTCATTGCAAATCTCCACGCCTTTGAGACTCACCGACTGTATCGCTGCGAATACGAAACGAACGATAGGCGTACACCCGATTGTAGTGTCGGACAGCGGCGGACATGCCTTTGATTCCGTGTTCAAGCCTGATTTTTTGTAACGAATGTTGATTCTCGTGTCGCCCACGTAACGCCCGACCCGATCGCACGGATGACAGCGTGCGCGCCGCACGCGACGCGCGCAATGCGAATATTCGCGTCGGTTTTACGGCGCGAACAGGAACGAGTCGCGAGACAACACCCCGTTCTCGTAGCCGTCGACGACACGCTCGACGCTCGAGTCCTCGTCCGCGGCCCCGTACGCGATGAACAAGGGCAGGAAATGCTCGTCGGTCGGATGCGCGCGAGCTGCGGCAGGTGCACGATCGCGATATTCGACGAGCGCCCGCTCGTCGTGCGAAGACAGCGTCGCCTCCAGCCAGCGGGAGAACTCGGCAGCGTAGGGAAGAGCCCCCGACTGTCCGCGGTGACTCATCCAGTCTCGCAGGTTGTGCGTGGCGTGTCCCGAACCGATGACGAGCACGCTCTCGTGCCGAAGCGGTGCAAGCGCACGGCCGAGCGCGAGGTGATGCGCCGTTCCGCGTTCCGGTTGAACGGCGATCTGCACGGTTGGGATATCAGCTTCCGGATACATCCAGCGCAACGGCACCCACGCGCCATGGTCGAGGCCGCGACAGCCGTCGATGCCGGCCGTGATGCCCGCGTCTCTCAATAGCGCCACCACGCGCGCAGCGAGCTTCGGGGATCCGGGCGCCGGATACACGATGTTATACAACGCCTTTGGAAAGCCGCCGAAATCGTGGATCGTTTGCGGGCGGGGATTGCCGGTGACCATGGGCACCGAGGTTTCCCAGTGCGCCGACGCGATCAGCACTGCATCGGGGCGCGCGATGCGCTTGCCGAGCGCGGCCCACGCGTCGCCGACGACGCCGGGAGATACGGCGTGCATCGGCGAGCCATGCGACAGGAACAACGTGGGCAGCGATTCCATCGTCGGTACGCTTTGTGTGCTTTTCGTCATGCAGCCTTCGCCGCGGTTTTCAACAGGTGCTCGGCCTTCAGCACCGCCTGGACGGCCGGACGCGCCGCGACGCGTGCCTGATACGCATGGAGCTTCGGCCAGCGTGCGAGGTCGAACTTGAGGAAGTTATGCCAATTCACGATCGTGAACAGATACGCGTCGACGATCGTGAATCGATCGCCCGTCGCATAAGGCCGGTCGCCGAGAGACTTGACCACATGATCGAAACGCGACCCCACATTTTCGAGGACGATCGCCCTGTATGCATCGGGCGTCGTCGGCTTCCACAAGGGAGAGAGCCCCTTGTGGATCTCGGTGGCGATGAAGTTCAGCCACTCCATGATCCTGTAGCGTTCGAGGCTGCCGAATTCCGGGGCGAGCGTGCCGGGCTTGCGATCGGCGATGTACTGCAGGATCACCGCCACTTCGGTTAGCCGTTCGCCGGAGTCCAGTTCGAGCACGGGCACGTACCCTTTCGGATTGACGCCGTAATAGTCGGCGCCTCCGGCGAAGGTATGCGAGCGCAGGTCGACACGCTCGGTCGCATACGGTAATCCGGCTTCCTCGAGCGCGATGTGGGGCGCGAGCGAGCACGCGCCGGGTGCGTAATAGAGTTTCATGATCTCTCCTTCGAAAAAGTGGTTGGACAAGCGGGAAATGGATTCGCTTCCTCAGCGCGCTGGTGATCAGTGGGCCGTACCAAGCCGCACGGTTGCGCGTCGCTCGACGATGATTTCGTCGCGTGCGCCGTTGCCGAGCAACACCGTCAGCAGCGTGGCGATCGAAAGGAACGCCGGATATTCCCAACCGCCGTTCGGCGCGTTGAACACCCAGCCGTTACCCGCGTGCGCCCAAGTTGCGCCCAGGACGAAGGGCATGAGCGCGAGCGCGACGATGCGGGTGCGGATGCCTGCGATGAGCAGCACACCGCCGACCAATTCGGCGCCGAACGTCAGGTAGCCCAGCGCGCCGGGCAGGCCAAGCGATTCGAAGAACTTGGCGGTGCCGGGCAGGGTGAACACGAAATACTTGAGGCCCGCATGGGCGACGAACATGACGCCGAGCGTCGTGCGGAGCACGATGGCGGCGAGATCGAAACGACGGGTGGACGACATGGTTGGCTCCTCGGGTTAGTGCGTCATCGGACGCGTGAGCCAATCGTCGCACTTGCGGCAACAAGGATAAACGGGGTCGAGTGGAGCGGACTCTTGCGCGATATGCAATAATTGGTAGATGGACCGTTTCCAGGCTCTGACGACGTTTGTGAAGGTCGTCGAGACCGGTAGCTTCGCCCGCGCCTCCGATCGCCTCAACATCTCCGTATCCGCGGCGTCGCGGCAAGTGGCGGACCTCGAAGCTCACCTCGGCGCACGACTCCTCAACCGGACCACCCGCCGCCTTTCACTCACCGAGCCCGGCCGGGTCTTCTACGAACGTTGCGTGCAACTGCTGGCCGATCTCGACGAAGCCGAGCAGGCGATCGGTGCTTCGTCGATCGTTCCGCGGGGAACGCTGCGGATGACGGCATCGATCAGCTTCGGCGTCCGCTATCTGGCCGCGGCAATCGCCGCGTTCGAAGCGCTGCACCCGCAACTGCGCTTCGACATCGAGCTGTCGGACCGTCCAGTCGACCTGGTGGACGAGGGACTCGACCTCGCGATTCGTATCGGCGACATCGGAAGCCAGGCGCTCATCGGCCGGAGGATCGGCGTTGCGCAGATCGTGTGCTGCGCGGCGCCCGCGTATCTTGCTGCCCACGCGGCGCCCCGGACGCCGGATGATCTGCGTCGTCACCTGTGCCTGACGTACGAGTACTCGTCCGAAGGCAACGTCTGGCGCTTCACCGACCGCGAAGCGCGCGTGCACGAAGTGAAGGTGATCGGGCACGCGCACGCCAACAACGGCGCAATGCTGGCGGCGCTTGCCGTCGAAGGCCGCGGGATTACGGTCGCACCGGATTTCATCGTTGCCGACGACGTGCGCGCCGGTCGGCTCGTGCCGCTCCTGCCCGGTTACACGGCGCCTGCGATCAACATCAATGCGGCCTATCCGAGTCGCCGGCACCTCTCCGCCAAGGTGCGCGCGTTCATCGACTTTCTCGCCGAGCGATTCGCCCGCAATCCGGAATGGCGCCTCGATTCCCCGACGGATGTTTCCCCGCTCCGTGTGCGTCAGGGCAGCTGAATCTTGCCTCCGCCGCCGAGCCCTCCGCCGCCCAAGGCTCCCGGGCCGAGCGCTGCACCTGCGGGAGGCACGACGATCGACGACGACGCCTGGCGACGCATCTCCTGGATCTCGCGCATCGCGCGCTCGATGCCGGCCTTGGTCGCTTCAGGATATCCGGCAATCGCCTCGGCCAGCGTCTTGGCCTCGATATCGAAGCTGATCGGCAGCGGTCCCATGTTCGTCATCAGCTGCGCCTCGCCCTGGTACACCGTGCGACGAAGCGTATCCGGACTGCCGTCGCTCTTGACGGGCTGCAGCACCCGCAGCGTGCCGACCTTGCGATCCGTGTAGATTTCCTCGCGATAAAGCGACGCGGCGTCCATCACTGCTTCGCTTGCTCGAGCACCGGGTTCAGTCGCCATTTTCTGTTCCTTTCCCAAGCCTTGATTTGTCCCGCGAAAGGGTAATGGAATCGAGGGTTCGCGGGCAATGTCTTCTTAAGATCGCGAGCTGCGGCAAATTGTTCAGGTGCACCCCGGTAAACCTTGCGGGCGATGCATGCGAATCATGCCGCAAGTCACTGAAATCCCTCCCAGTGGCCGCATGGTACGACGCTTGCCCCTGTCATGCGGACGAGGGAGAGCAGCTCATGGCGGTAACAGGCATTCGCGGGGTCGTGGGCTCCGTGGCGAGACGCGCGGCGCAGGCGAATGCGCGTCGCACGGCGCGCGCGACCCGGCCACGCAGCGGCGACGACGCGATCGCGGTGTTGATCGATGACCACACTCGCATCGATCAGCTTTTCGCGCGTTTTCCGAGCATCGCCGGCGACGGTCGGCAGAAGGCTGCGCTGGTCGAGCGCATCTGCGACGAGATCGAGCTTCACTCCCGAGTCGAGGAGGAGATCTTCTATCCCAGCGTCCGTGCGCTGATTGCCGCCGACGCGGTGATGGACGAGGCCGCCGTCGAGCACGACATGGCGCGCGTGCTCGTCGGGCAGCTGCGCACGCTGCGCCCCGGCGATTTTCATTACGACGCCAAGGTCGCGGTGCTCCGCGCGTATGTCCGCCATCACTTCGAGTGCGAGCAGCGATGGATTTTTCCGCGGGCGCAGGAATGCGGCATCGACCTCGCCGCCCTTGGCCGCGCGCTCAAGGCCCGCAAGCGGCAGCTCAAGGGTTCGGCGACGGCGGCCATCGTGTCGGGGATGGCGGGTGCGACCGTCAACGAGAGCGCCCCATAGCCTTAACAGGCCCTAGTCAAGCGCCGCTTGTCACGCATGGCACCGATGCGTACGTCGATCGAGAAGGCCACGTTGCCCGTGTTGCGAGTCGCAGGCGTGGCCATCAGTCACCCCGAGCGCCGGATCGAGGTGGCGCCCGGACACACGAAGCTCGACGTCGTGCGCTACCACGAGCGCATGGCTGCCTGGTTCCTGCCGGAGCTCGCGCCGCGTCCAATCACCGTCGTCTCGTTCGATCAGGCGCGTTTGCGCGAGGACGGCGAACACATGCACCAACGCCGCGAGGAAGATGACGACGTCGGTGGGACATTCGTCCGCGTTTCGGACATCGCGGACGTCGTGCGCATCGTGCAGAATGGAAGCTGCGAGTTCCAGACGTGGGGCGCCAGCTTTCCAAGACTCGAGCGACCCGATCGCATCACGCTCGATATCGATCCCGATCCGGCGCTGCCATGGAGGACCGTGCAGGACGCCGCACATCATGCGCGGTCGCTGCTCGAATCGCTCGGTCTCGGCGCATTTGCGAAGACGACCGGCAGCCGTGGCCTGCACATCGTCGTGCCCATCACGCGTCGCCATTCCTGGACCGAAGTCCGGGTGTTTGCGCAGGGCATCAGCGAGGAGCTCGAGCGGCGTGACCCGACGCTTTTCACCTCGCTCGCTGGCGAGGAACGCCGCGGTCGCGTGCACCTTGGATATGCGCGGAACGCCGATGGCAGCTCGGCCATCGCCGCGTATTCGCTGCGCGCGCGCGCCGGCCTGCCCGTCTCGATGCCCATTGCATGGAGCGATCTCGAAAACGGTAACAGGCCGCACTTCGACATCGAGAGCGCCGCTGCTGCCGTTGCGGGGCGTACCAGCGACCCGTGGGCGGCCTACGATCGCTCCCGCCAGACGATTTCCGGCGCAATGCGGCGCGCGGTCGGCATCTAGGGCCGCATCACGCGCCGGCGCACGACGCTCGCTCCGCCGGTCCTCGCGACGCTTGCGCTAGCGCCGCAGGAAATTCTCGATGCTCGATGCCAGCGCGACCGGCGTTTCGTGCATCGGATAATGGCCCGCGTTCGCCATGACTTCGAGCTCGCAGCGCGGATAGCTCGCGAGAAAGGTTGCCTGCATGACCGTCGAGTTGAGTGCCGGGTCGTGCTCGCCGATGATCACCTTGACCGGCAGCGTCAGGCCCTGCACGGACGCGCTGAAGTCGGTCTTCGACCAGGCGTCGAGGTACGCTGCGAATGCGTCGCGGGAAGCGTGTGCGAGTGAGTATTCAACCATGTAGTCGATCCATGCGCGTGACAGTCGATTGCCGGTCGTGTAGTCGATGATTGCGTAGCGATGGTCGGCCCTGTCGGCGGCGCCGCTGAAGAGTTCCCATCCCGCATCGTCGAAGCGAACACCCGATGCCGGCACCGGCGTCAAGGCAACCATCTTCCGCACGCGCTCGGGCGCCATCGTCAGCACCCTTTGCACCGCCATGCCCCCCATCGAGTGGCCGATGAGGCTGAATTCGCCGAAACCGAGGTGATCCGCGAGCGCGAGCGTGTCGGCGGCGATCTCGTCGATCGTGAACGCACCTGCCGCATCCAACATGCCGCCATACCCTCGATAGTCGATGAATGCGTATGTGAACTCGTCGCCCGTCAACGCGGGTTCCATCGGCGCGAACGCGTGCGCATCGCCGAACCACCCGTGCAGGACCAGCACCTTGTGCGGACCTGCTCCGAACAGGTGATGCGTGTTGGGGGCGGGCGACGCTTCTACGGCACCGCGGTGCGCATTCACTGCTGCAGCATCCACTTGCCGCCTTCGATCCTCACCATCACGCGCGCCCGCGCATCGAGGCCCAGGTGATCGGTGGGTGACATGTTGACGACGCCGTTCGTCACCTGCAGGTTCTTCGTTGCTTCGAGCGCGTCGCGTAGCGCGCGCCGGAACTCCATCGTTCCCGGCTGCGCGGATTTGAGGGCCGCGGGGATCGCGTTCATCAATTCGGTGCACGCATCCCAGGTGTAAGAGCCGAACGCGGAGACGCTGCCCGCACCGTTCGCGGCCTCGTACAGCTTCGTGTATTGCACGGCCTGCGACTTGGCAGGATGGCTGTCGGGAAGCTGATTGGCGACGATGACGGGGCTCGCGGGAACGTATCCGCCCTCGACGTCCTTCCCTCCCACGCGCAGGAAGTCGTTGTTGGCGACCCCGTGGTTGAAGTACAGGCGGCCCTTGTAGCCGCGCTCGGTCAGCGTCGTCGCGGGCAGCGCCGCCGGTGTCCCCGACGCGCCGATGACGATTGCGTCGGGCTTGGCGCTGATGAGCTTCAGCGCCTGGCCGACAACGCTCGTGTCCTTCGGCGAAAAGCGCTCGCTGGCCACGAGCGGGATCTTGCGCCCGGCCGCGGCCTTCTCGACTTCCGCGAAAAACGCCTCGCCGAGCGCGTCCGAAAAGCCGACGTAACCGAGCGTCTTGACGCCTGCCGCTGCCGCATGCTCGAGAATCGCGCCCGCCATCATCACGTCGGTCTGCGGCGTCTTGAACGACCACGCGCGCTTCGCGTCCATGGGCTCGATGATCCGCACCGACGATGCGAGCGATATCGTCGGCGTCTGTGCATCGGCGAATACGTCGAGCATCGCGAGCGAGTTCGGCGTCGTCGTCGAACCGATGATCGCGTCGACGCGCGATTCCGAGATCAGCTTGCGCGTGTTCTGCACGGCGGTCGTCGTGTCGGACGCATCGTCGAGCACGATGTACTCGACGTTCTTCCCCGCAACCTGCTTCGGGCACATCGAAACGGTGTTGCGCTCCGGAATGCCGAGCGACGCGGCCGGTCCTGTCGCCGACACCGTCACGCCGATCTTCACCTGCGCATCCGTGGTCGCGGCAAGCGCTGCGAGCGCGAGCACCAGGCCGCTGCGCTTCCCCTTGCTCATCGTGGCCTCCCCGTCGAAAAGTTGCGTGGCCAACCTCGTCCCCGGCCGGCGCACATGATAAGGGAACCGTGGCCTCCGACCGCTACGCGGCGGCGGGAGCCGGCGGTTCAAGGGTCGACGAGGACCGGCAGATGCAGGAAGCCGCGGAAGCGCGCGCGCCCGCCGCGGACCCGCGGCCCGTCGAGCGCAAAGCGGGGAAAGCGCGCGAGGAATCGGGAGATCGCGACCCGACCTTCGAGCCGCGCCAGGTTCAGCCCCGCGCACGTGTGGATGCCGAAGCCGAACGCGATATGGCGATTGGGAGTACGCGTAATGTCGAGGCGATCGGGATCGGGAAACTGCGCCGGGTCGCGGTTCGCCGCACCGATGCAGAGGGTCACGCGCGATCCTTCGGCGAGCGAGGTCCCGCCGATCACGGTCGGCTGCGTGGATATGCGGTTGCCCAGCTGGTTCGAGCTCTCGTACCGCAGGAATTCCTCGACCGCCGAATGGATCAGGTCCGGTTCGCGAATCAGCCTTTCGCGCTGATCGGGCCACTCGGTGAGCGCGTGGAGTGCGTTGCCGATCAGGTTTGTCGTCGTTTCATGGCCGGCATTCAGCAGGAAGATGCACTGATGCAGCAGTTCGGTCTCGGTCAACCGGTCTTCGTCGGTATCGCCGGCGAGAAGGCGCGTCAACACATCCGTCTCGGCATCGCGCGGCTGCGCGCGCCGGCTGGCGATCAGCGTCCGCAGGTACGCGCACATCTCGACGACGGCGCGATTGCCCGCGCCTGCGCGCTCGGGCGTAAGCACCGGTTCCAGAGCGCCGAGGATCGCGAGCGACCACGCGCGCAACGGGCCGCGCTCGTCGTGCGGCACGCCAAGCAGGTTGCCGATGATCTCTACGGGAATCGCACCCGCGTACTCGTCGATCAGATCGACGTGGCGGCGTTCGGCGAGACGATCGAGCAGGCGCAGGACGAGCGCGACGAGCCCCGGCTCCATCGCGGCGATATGCCGTTGTGACAACGCGCCGACGATCGCGCGCCGCACGCGCGTATGGAGCGGCGGATCGTTGAACACGAGGCTCGTCGTGTGATGCTCGAAGAGAGGCGTCGCGCCGTACTTGGGCCCGAACTCGCGCTTCTTGTCCGAGCTCCAGATCTTCGGATCCCGATAGACGGGAACGATGTCGTCGTAGCGCGTGAGGAACCACGAGCCATCCGGCATTCGCTTGACGGGCGCGTGCTCGCGCAGCGCCCGGTAGTACGGGTAGGGGTTCGCGTAGTAGTCATCGGGCAGATGCGCGAGATCGAAGCCTTCGGCGCGCTCGACGTCGGTCGCGTCAGTCACGGCGCCTCGCATCCGAGCGCCGATTGAGCTCGCGTCACGCGAGGGGGCGCAAAGCGTCGGCGCCGCAGAAGAATTCGACGGTCTCGGATGGATCCTTTGCATAAGGATGACCAAAGCTGATCCTTCCGTGTAGGCGCAGGATGAACTCCTCGCGCCGCAGCGGGATCTCCGGCTCGTCGGCGATCGTCAGAAACGTGCCGTTCGAGCTGTGGTCGACGAGCACGAAACGATCGCGCCGTCGTTCGACGTGAGCATGCATTCGCGATGCTAGACGGTCAGCGATGACGACGTCGTTCTGCGCGTCGCGGCCGAGCGCAGCCATTGCCTGGTGCTCGCCGAGCACGAGCTCGCGCGCGCCATGACGAAGCCGAAGCTGCGCGGACGGTGCGATGATGCGCGTCGACAATGTGGTCAAATCGTCGCCTGCGTCCTGCCACAGGAGCTCGTGAACGTTCATGTCGCGAAGCTTGCCCTTCACCGTCACGGCGGTGATTTCACGGGTGCGCATGCGCAGCCATTCGGACAGCCCGGAAATCGTCGCGGCAGACGTGATGATCTGCCCGCCGTGCGCCACGGCGACGAGGCGCGCGGCGATGTTTACCGAGTCGCCGAAGACGTCGCCTTCGCTCGTGATTGCGGGCCCGAAATGGAATCCGACGCGAATCGCGAGCCGTTGCGATTCGACCGCAGCTTCGGCATCGATCCGCGCCTGCATCTCCGCGGCGGCCTGCGCGGCCTCATCGGCGGATGGGAAAACCGCCATCACCTCGTCGCCGATCGTCTTGATGACGCGGCCCGCGTGCCCCACGCAGCTTTCGCGGATCAAGGCGAGACAACGGGCGATCGTCCCGAGCGCGCGCTCGTCTCCGAGGGTTTCATAAAGCCGGGTGCTGCCGCTCACGTCGGCGAACAGCACGGCCATTTCGGACGAGGCGGTAGTCATCGAAGGATCCACTCCGGCAGGCGCTTTTTTATGCGTCAGTATAGAGGCGTCGTGCCGAGTATTCGCATTGACCCCGTTTGCTCACCGAGCCTAGTATGAGACTGGTCCTTGCGCGCCCCACTTGCGCGCCCCACTTGCGCGCCCCACACCTCGCTCGTGTCGACGTCGTTGCAATTCACTGCTGCGGTTTTGCTTGCGCTCGCGACATCGGTCCCAGGCGCAGCGGACGCCGGCATCTACACCCTCGTCGAGGGCGACGTACGCGTGCTGCGCGGAACGACGTGGCTGAAGGTCGTGCCCGGTGCGCGTGCCGAGGAAGGCGATATCGTCGAAGCGGGAGAGCATGGAAACGTGCAGCTCGAATTGTCCGGCGGCGCTACGATCAACATGCACGGACCCGCGGCATTCTTCGCAAGCGGCATTTTTGTCGCTGACAACAAGCCGGCGGCCGCGGCCGAGATCACGATCCAGCGCGGATGGCTGAAGTGCGCGGCATCCGGCAAGCAGGCGCTGCGATTGCGAGCGGGCTCGATGGGCGTCGATCTGGTCCAGGCGATCGTCGTGCTGAACGTCGACACGCGCAGCGCCGACATGTTCGTCGAATCCGGTACGGCGAAGGTGGTGGTGCAGCCTGCGCGCGCGAAGACGCCGTCAACCCACGAAGCTGCCGCCGGTGAATATCTGTCACGCAGTGGCGCGGACGCGCCGCTCGTCGCCACGCGCCCCTCGAGCGCGTTCATTTCCGGTATGCCTCGGGAATACCGGGACCCGTTGCCCCTCCTCGCGCCGCGATTCGCGAAAGCGGCGCCTGAGCTCGAGCCGCTGCGCGAAATCACGTTGGCGGAAGCCGAACCGTGGTTGGCGGGGAGCAATCGAAGGGTATTCCTGAAACGGTTCGCCCCGCGGCTGTCGGATGCAACGTTTCGGGCCGGAATCATCGCGCGACCGACGATGTTCCCCGAGTGGGACCGTATCGTGCGTCCGGAACGCTACCGTCCGAAGGAGAAGGACAGCGTGAACTGATGGAGGCCCGGCCGCGGACGGCCATCCAATCGAACGGAGCGCAGGATGAAACTGATCTGGAAGTTCAATCTGGTGCTGCTCGGCATTTTCGTGCTGGGTTTCACGATCGCCGGGTACGTCTCATACGGCGTGCTGCAGGCGAACGCACGCGAGGAGATCGTGCAGAACGCGCGGCTGATGATGGAGGCGGCGCTCGCGTCGCGGACCTACACCAACACGCAGGTCAAGCCGCTGCTCGAAACGCAGCTCAAGTACGCGTTCCTGCCGCAGACGGTGCCCGCCTACGCTGCGACGGAAGTGTTCAACGAGATGCGCAAGACGCATCCGGATTACGGCTACAAGGAAGCGACGCTCAATCCCACGAATCCACGCGACCGTGCCAGCGACTGGGAAGCGGACATCGTCAACGTTTTCCGCACGTCGAGCTCGACCAAGGAGATGATCGGCGAGCGCGACACGCCGACGGGCCGCGCACTGTATCTCGCGCGCCCGATACAGATCTCGAACGCCGCCTGCCTCGTCTGCCACAGCACGATCGATGCGGCGCCGAAAACCATGCTCGACCTGTATGGCGCGGCGAACGGCTTCGGCTGGAAGTTCAACGAGGTGATCGGAGCACAGGTGGTCTCGGTGCCGATGTCCGTGCCGATCCAGCGCGCCAACGAGACGTTCCGTACGTTCATGCTGTCCCTTGCGCTCGTGTTCGTCGCGACCTTCGTGCTGCTGAACGTCATGCTGCACATGATGGTCATCCGGCGCGTCACGCGCCTCTCCGCGATCGCCGACCAGGTGAGCCTCGGCAATCTCGACGCGGGCGACTTCAAGTCGACGAGCAAGGACGAGATCGGCGTGCTGACCGACGCGCTTGCGCGCATGAAGGTTTCGCTCGTGCAGGCGATGCGAATGCTCGAGTGAGCGTTCGAGCGTGAACGAACAGCCGTCACGTCTTGGCAAGTACGAGATCCAGGGCGTCCTCGGCAAGGGGGCGATGGGGGTCGTCTACAAGGCGCACGATCCGCACATCGAGCGCACCGTCGCGCTCAAGACGGTGCGCAAGGACCTGATCGACGCCGATCTTGCGCGATCCTTCCTCGCGCGCTTCCAGAACGAGGCGCGCGCCGCGGGTCGCCTGCATCACCCGAACATCGTCGGCATCTATGAATACGGCGAAGCTGACAACATCGCGTACATCGTCATGGAGTACGTCGATGGCATCGGCCTGCGGGAGTACCTGAACCGCAAGGCGCGCTTCGAGTTGCCGCAGATCGTCGCGATCCTCGCACAACTGCTCGAGGCCCTCGAATTCGCGCACTCGCAGGGCGTGGTGCACCGCGACATCAAGCCGGCCAACCTGATCCTCACGTCGGCGGGCGCGCTCAAGGTCGCGGACTTCGGGATCGCGCGCGTCGACGCGTCGAACATGACGATGACCGGCATGGTGCTCGGCACGCCTTCCTACATGGCGCCCGAACAGTGCCAGGGACTGCCGAGCGATCACCGCGCCGACCTGTTCAGCGTCGGCTGCGTGTTCTACGAGCTCTTGACCGGCGTCAAACCCTTCGACGGCTCGATCGAGTCGATCACCTATCGCATCTGCCACGAGCAGGCGCGGCCTCCGTCGCAGATCTCGTCGCTGCCTCTGCCGCCCGCCCTGGATGGGCTGATCGCGACGGCACTTGCCAAGCGGCCCGAGGACCGCTTCCAGCATGCGCGCGCGTTCCAGTTCGCGCTGCGCCTCGCGGTTGCAGACGCGCTTCCGACGACCGGCGGCGAGACAACGGTCGTGAACCTGGCCGACGTGCCGCTGCCGGCCGGCGGCCACGCATGGGACGACGCGTCGCTTGCGACCGCCGAGCGCCAGCTAGTGAAGCATGTCGGCCCGATGGCGCGCATATTCGTTCGCCAGGCGGCAGCGCAGGCGCACGACAGCCGCGAGCTGTACGCGCTGCTTGCGGAGCACATCGACGACGTCGATGAGCGCGGCCGTTTCATGCGACTCGGAGGCGGGGATGCGAGCGGCGCGCGGACCGCAGCGACATCCGCGGTTGCGCGCAGCGGCTCCCGCGTGTCCACCCGGTCGACAACCGTGTCGACCGGCACCCGTCCCCCGCGCTCACTGGACCAGGCACTGATCGATCGGACCACCGCGCGCCTCGCGGTGTTCATGGGGCCGATTGCCCGTGTCGTTGCGCGCAAGGCCGCGCAGCAGGCGCGCGACGGCGACGAGTTCGTGCGGCTCGTTGCCGATCATCTCGGAACCCAGGAGCGCGAAACGTTCATCCGCGACGTCGAAAGCGGCGAGCACTGACGCCGGTTCGGCTGGCGTACGATGCGCGTGCTCCCCACGTGCAGAGGTTCATCATGCAAGTTCTTCGTCTGCTGCTCGGGCTTGCAGCCGCCGCGCTCGCGTTCGGCGCGACCGCGCAGGACTATCCGACGCGCCCCGTCAAGATCATCGTTCCCTTCGCGGCGGGCGGGCCGGCCGACGTGTATGCGCGCTTTCTCGCGCAACGGCTGCAGGACGTGATGGGGCAGGCTTTCGTCGTCGAGGATCGGCCAGGCGCCGGCTCCGTCGTCGGTACCGAGGCCGTTGCGAAAAGCGCGCCGGATGGCTACACGCTGCTGCTGATGTCGAACACGCACACCGTCAACGAGTCGCTGATGCCGCAGAAGCCGTTCCAGCTGAAGCGCGACTTCGTGGCGGTCGCGCCGATCAACTATTCCGATCTCGTGCTCGTCGTGAATCCGGCGGTGAACGCGAAGACTTTGCCGGAGCTGATCGCGCTCGCGAAGGCGCAACCCGGGAAGCTCAACTATGCGTCGTCGGGGCCGGGAACGCCATATCACATGGCAGGCGAGCTCTTCAAGGCGATGGCGGGGCTCGACATCGTCCACGTTCCGTACAAGGAGAGCTCCGGCGCGCGAACGGGCGTGCTGGGCGGGCAGGTCGAGATGATGTTCGATGCAGTGACCGTGATGAACGAACACGTCAAGGCCGGCAAGGTGCGCGCGCTTGCGACGAGCGGCAAGGTGCGCTCGACCGTGATGCCCGACGTGCCGACGCTCGCTGAAGCGGGGGTGCCGGGTTACGACGCGGTGATCTGGCTGGGGTTGATGGCGCCGAAGAACACGCCCGCGCCGATCGTTGCGCGCCTGAATGCGGAAGTGACGAAGATCGTTGCGCGGCCCGAGGTGCAGGCCGAATGGGCGAAGCAGGGCGCGGTGCCGATGACGATGACGCCCGCGGTGTTCGACCGCTATCTCGCGGACGACATCGTCAAGTGGGAGCGGATCGTGAAGATCTCCGGAGCACGCGTCGACCGGTGAGTGGCAGCGGCCTTCGCGTCCTCTCGGCCGGCGCGGCGAAGGCGGTCGTGCAGGCGCTGGCGCAGTCGTTTCGTGGCGACACTGGCGTCGCGGTGACGGGCAGGTTCGACGCCGCCGGATCCATCCGCGCGCAGTTCGCAGCCGACTTGCGCACCGACATCGTGATCCTGCCGGACGCGATGCTCGACGCGTTGGCTGCGGACCACCTCGTCGAGGCGGCGTCGATCGCGCCGCTCGGCCGCGTGCCTACGGGCGTCGCCGTTCGAAGAGGCGCCGCCGCGCCCGCGATCGGCGACGCAGCCGCGCTTCGCACCGCATTCCTTCATGCCTCCGCACTTTATTGTCCCGACATCGAGCGCTCGACGGCGGGCCTTCACTTCATCAAGATGCTCGCCGCGATGGGAATCGAGACCCAGGTGCGCGGGAAGGTGCGCGCGTACGCTAACGGTGCGACGGCGATGGCCGCGATGGCGAAGCCCGATGCACCGCCGGGCGCGCTCGGCTGCACCCAGGTGACGGAGATCCTGTATACGGACGGCGTGGCGCTCGTCGGGCCGCTCCCGGCTCCCTACGAGCTCACGACCACCTATTCGGTCGCCGTCTCGGCGGATGCGGCGAATGCCGACGTCGCGCGCCAATTTGCCGCGCTCCTTGCCGGTCGGGACACGCGCGCGCTTCGGGAGGCGGGCGGCTTCGCACGCGTTTGACGAGGAGCCCGCTCCCTGCGCCCATATCCTGCGTCAACTCGATGCGCGCCCGCGGCGTTCATCGAGTCGATCCTCATCACCCGGAATTCGCATGAATTGGAAATCGTGGGCCTCGATGCGTAGCCGTCCGATGCGCTGGATCGCCATCGCTGGCATCGCGATCGCATTGGGCGCCGGCGGCTGCGCGCAGCTCGCCGAGAAGGAGCGGGAGCTCACGTTCCGCGTCGTTCCCGGCGATGCGAGCTGGTACGGCGGCCTGCCCGACGGCGTCGTCGAGCTGGACATTCCCGTTGCGAATGCCGACCACATTCATGCGTGGTGGTGGTCCGCGAAGATCGCGAACGCACCCGCGGTCCTGTATTTCCACGGGTCGCGCTGGAACCTGACCGGACAATTGGCGCGCATCGATCAGCTGCACGACTTCGGCTTCTCCGTGCTCGCAATCGATTACCGCGGCTTCGGCCGCAGCGGCGGCGGCGTTCCATCCGAGCAGACGGTCTACGAGGACGCCCGGGCGGCATGGCGGCGGTTCACCGAGCTGGTTCCGGAAGCGAGCGAGCGCTTCATCTATGGCCATTCGCTCGGGGGTGCCGTAGCGGTCGATCTTGCCGCGGAGCTCGATCGCGCCGCGCCGAGCGGCGCCGAGCCGGCCCGTGGACTGATTGTCGAATCGTCGTTCACGACGCTGGTCGACGTCGCGAAATCGCTGTCGTACTCGTGGCTGCCCGTGCAATGGATCCTGTCGCAGAAGTTCGACACGCTCGGCAAGATCACTGAAGTGAAGATGCCCGTGCTCTTCGTCCATGGCGCTGCCGATCGCTTCATTCCGGCACGCTTCAGCCAGGCGCTCTACGACGCTGCACACGCGCCCAAGAAACTGCTGGTGGTCGAGGGCGCGACACACAACAACAGCATGCGCGTGGGAAGCGACGAATACCGGGCTGCCCTGCGAGCGCTGTTCCGGCTCGACGAGCAACCGTCCGTCGTGCGCGCGCCCCGCGCCCGCAAGGCCTCGTAGCGGTCGCTCGCTGATCGCGCCGCCTTCCGTCGGCTTACGCTGCGCTCGGCAGCGCTCGCTCGTCCAGCGCGCGGGCGCGGATGTGTCGACGAAAGACGAGCATGGAATCGCCGAACTCGTGTGTCCGATATGCGAGACGATCGAGCGCCTCCTGGGCTGTCGATAGTGCGCGATCGCTCGCGAAGGCACGCAGCAGTTCATGGTGACTGGAGCCGCGCTCGTGCGTGCCGGTGAGCACGGCATCGACGATGCGAAGCTTCGTCGACGCATCGATGCGGCCGGTTGCAACACCTTCGCCGCTCGCGACTTCTTCGCCGTGGCGGGCAGCATGCTCGATCGCGCGCACGACCGTCGTCCCGATCGCCATCACTTTCCCGCCGTCGAGCAGCGCGCGCCGGATCGCTTTCGCCGTCGACTCGGAAATTCGATACCACTCGTCGAGCGGCAAGCGAAGATCGAGATCGGCATCACCTGTCGAAGACAGGCCGGCCGCGTGCGTCAGCGTGGCGAAGCGAATGCCGCGCGCCGGAAGCGACGCCACGTCACGCCAATCGAGGAGAAATCCCGCGGAAGGAGGCTCGAATGCGACCGGCATCGCAGCAACCGTCGTCCACACATCCCAAAGCGCAAGCGGTTCGCGCATGTGCGCGTACTGGATCGGCTTGCCGTGCCTTGCAAGTTCCCTCCAGAAGTCGCTAAGCGGCATGTCGAAACGAACGCGGACGAGGCGCCCCGGCGCCAGGATTTGCGTGACCGTTGCTCGCAGCGGGCCGAAAACGAGCGCATCACCCGGCTGCAGGCTCGGCGCCAGCGCCCGGTCCTCGGTGCGCGTACGGTAATCGCCTGCACCGAAGACGACCGCATCCATCTCGGGAGGCGAACGAAACATCGGTGAGTGCCACGCGGCGAGCCGCAGCTCGATCGGCGCGCCGCTCGCGCGGTGCTTCCCGGTGAGACTCGCCGGCAGCGTCGCCGCATCGTTCGCGACGACCAGGTCACCGCGCTCCAGAAAATCGAGCCAGCGTGAACGCGGCGCGTGCGAAACGTGACCATCGCGGTCGATCACGAGCAGCCGCGCGTCGGTGGGACGCGGGACGGGTGAATCCGCGGCGATCACGCTGAGGCCGCTGCGCGTTCAATGCGCGCATCGGAGTCTGCCTGCCTCGACCGTCTCGCCGCGTCGGCAACGGCATCGACGAGCGCGCGCGCCGACGCTTGCGGACGACGTAAAGTGGCACGGTCCGCGTCGCGGACGGCGAGCTGGTGCAGCGGCGTATCCATGTCGCCCGGGTCGAACGACAGCAGCTGTATCCCGAGCGCGATGCATTCCTCGTTCCAGATCCGCGTCATGTGCAAAAGCGCCGCCTTGCTCGCCCCGTAGGCGCCCCAGTTCGGATAGGCGTTGACGGCTGCGTCGCTCGATACATTGACGACGACGCCGCCGCGTCCTTCGCGCGCCGATGCCGTCAGCGCGCCGAGCAACGCCTTCGTCAGGCGAAACGGTCCAAGCACGTTGGTGGCGAGCGCCTCTTCGAATGCCTCGCAATCGGTGTCGGCGAGAGGTGCGAGCGGCACCGGTCCGAGGCTCGAGGCGTTGTTGATGAGCACGTCGAGGCCGCCACGCCAGCCGAGTGCCTGCAGGGCGATGCGATGGATCGCGTGCTTGTCGGCAACGTCTGCGGCAATGCCGAGCGCGTGGGGAACTTCCCGCGCAACGCGCGCGACCGCTGCCTCGGTGCGCGCGACGAACGCTACGGATGCGCCGTGTTGATGCAATTCATCGACGAGCGCTCGGCCGAGACCCGAGGTGCCGCCGGTGACGAGAACGCGCAATCCCCGCAGTTGATGATGAAGCGAAGGTGTGGACGGGTCCATGAAGTTGACTCCCGCTGTGGGCTTGCGCAGATAATAGGCATGCGACCGCATCATCGAAAGCCAAGCGTCCATTGCGCTGACGAATAGTCGACGTGATGGACTCGCCTGATCGCGTCGCCTCGAATCTTGCGCGGAACCTGGCGAGCCTTCGCCATGCGCGCGCGCTGACGCAGGAAACGCTCGCGAAAGCGGCCGCTGTGCCCCGCTCGACGATCGCCAACCTGGAGTCGGGCGTCGGTAACCCGTCGCTCACCGTGCTCGTAAAGGTCGCGAATGCACTCGGCGTTCCGATCGACGAGCTGACCGCTGCCCCACACGCCAAGGTGCGACGCTGGTCAGCCGCGGACGTGGCAACGCAATCGCGCGGGCGTGGCGTGACGATGCGCGCGCTCGTTCCCGAGCGGGTTCCGGAGGAAATGCTGACGTTGATGGATTTCGCGGCCGGCGCTTCGATGCGCGGCACGCCGCATCTGCCCGGCACGCGTGAATTCTTCACGTGCCTCGCCGGGCGGGTCACGATATTCGTCGTGGGCGAGCGTTTCGATCTCGCGGAGGGTGACGTGCTCGGCTTCCCAGGCAACGTCGCGCACTCGTACCAGAACGCGGACGAGCGTCAGCCGGCCCGCGGAGTCTCGGTCGTCATTCTCGCGAAGGCGGGCGTGTAACCACCTGCCATTCGCCGTGCCGCTTCAATGCTAGCGCGGCAACTGCTGACCGGTGAGCGCGCGCCGGATCTCGCGCAGCTTCGATTTGACCCGCGACTCGTTGACGGGTCCCATGCGCAACAGGATCTTCTGGCCGGCGGAGCGGCTTTCGAGCTCGGGGTCCGCGAACTGATAGAGCACCTTCGGCTGCACGAGCGCGACCGGCGCGGGCACGTCCGGGGTGGCGAGCAGATGGTCGATGACCTCGACCAGGCGGTCGTTGAAATATCCGTTCGGATAGCCGAGCTCCTGGTACGCCTTCTGGAACAGTGGATAGAGGCGGGCGTACGTCTGCACGAGCTTCTGTGTGTCCGCGTGCTCCATCAGCTTCAGGTACTGCGCGTACCGCGACGCGTTGTCGGCGCGCAGCACGATCTGTCCATCGACCTGCGACGTGTCGATGTTTCCACCGATAGGCTTGACGGACATTCGAGACTGCGCGACCGTCTGCCGCGGCAGGTTGTCGATCGTCGCGACAAAGCGCGGCACGATCTGCTCGAGATAAAAGATGCGATCGAGCGGGGCACCCGCGAAGAGCGCGGCGAGGGCGTCGTGCAGCGTCGTATCGCTGTCCGCGGGCGCAGGCAACGTCCCTTGTTCCGTCGCAGGCGCGACGGCTTCGATGGGGTATTTCGGCCCGGCAGGCGCCGACGGTTCGTTCGAGGTTTGCGCCGGGGTGGGCGGCATCGCGGGAGGTTCAGACGCGGGCTCCAGCGAATGCATGCCCCGCCATACGAAATATCCCGCGAGCGCGACCGCCGCGATCATCACGAGCGGCCACCCGATGTTCCTCGCTTTCGACCGATTCCGGCGAGGGTCGATCGGTCGCTCGAAATCGGAATCGTGGTCCAGCGGTTCGACGTGTTCCATCGGGGCATCCATTCGTTGCATGATGAAGGCGCTGGCGGGAGCGCGTGGGTTCGGCGAGCTGTGCTTCGACCGGGCGGCGAGCGCGACGTTCTCGCGCTTTCCGACGTCACTCGAGGGGATATTCGACGCTATGCTCGCCGACTCGGCGCCACATTGCAAGGATGTTGCTAGTGTCCCGAGTCGGAAGTTCCGAAGCAAAAGGGCCGGATGAAATCGGCCGTCAGGCAAGGCGGGCCGCCGATGGCGTATCCCGTGATCCCGGAAGGCCGACCAACGAAGCATCGCGGCCGATTTCGCCGCGAACTTGCGGGCCAATTTCGGACTCGGGACACTAGGCGTGGACGAGCCGCTCGCCGTGCTCGCGGGTCGCATGGAAGTCGACCTTCGGCCAGCGCTCCATCGTCACTTGCAGGTTGTACTTGTTCGTGGCGAGGAACACCGGGTTCTCGTCGACATCGCTCGCAAGCGCCGCGGCCTGCTCGCGCTCGAAATTGCGCCGCGTGAGGTCGTCGGGAAAGGTCAGCCAGCGCGCCGTCGAGATGTTCGCCGTTTCATAGATCGCATCGACGTTGTATTCGCTCGCAAGCCGCTGCGCGACGATCTCGAATTGCAGGGGACCGACGGCCCCGAGCAGCAACGTGTTCGTGTGCGAGGACGCGAACACCTGGATCGCGCCCTCCTCCCCAAGCTCCCGCAGCCCTTTGGCGAGCGGCTTAGCCTTGAACGGATCGCGCGGACGCGCGATGCGAAAGAGCTCCGGGGCGAAGTACGGAATGCCGCGGAAGGCGAGCGCCTCACCCTCGCTCAGCGTGTCGCCGATCTGCAGTTGCCCGTGGTTGTGTATGCCGACGATGTCGCCCGCAACGGCGTCCTCGCTTGCGACGCGCTCGTTCGCCATGAACGTCAGCGCGTTGGCGAGCTTGATTTCCCGGCCGATTCGCAGATGCCGGACTTTCATCCCCGGCTGGTAGCGGCCCGAACATACGCGAAAGAACGCAATCCGGTCCCGATGGCGCGGGTCCATGTTCGCCTGGATCTTGAAGACGAACCCGCTGAAGTCCTGCTCCGTCGGCGCCACGACACGGGTCGTCGCATCGCGCGGCTGCGGTGGCGGCGCCCAGTCCACGAGCGCCTGCAGCACTTCCTGCACGCCAAAATTGTTGATCGCCGAGCCGAAGAACACCGGGGTCTGCCGGCCTGCGAGGAACGTGTCGAGATCGAACGGATGACTTGCGGCGCGGATCAGCTCGACGTCATGCCGAAGCGCGCCCGTTTCGTCCGGAAACAGCTCGTCGAGGCGCGGATTGTCCAGTCCGACAATCGACTCGGTATCGGTTGCAATGCGCTCCTCGCCGGGCGCGAAGCGAAGCAGTCGCTCGTTCAACAGATGGAACACGCCGCGAAAGCGCTTGCCCATGCCGACCGGCCAGCTGATCGGCGCGCAGTCGATGTGCAGCACCGATTCCACCTCTTCGAGCAGCGCGAGCGGTTCGCGCACTTCGCGATCCAGCTTGTTGATGAACGTGATGATCGGCGTTGCACGCAGCCGGCACACCTCAAGCAGCTTGATCGTCTGCGCTTCGACACCCTTGGCGGCATCGATCACCATGACTGCGGCGTCGACCGCCGTCAGCACGCGATACGTGTCCTCCGAGAAATCCTCGTGGCCCGGCGTATCGAGCAGGTTGATGGTGTGTGCGGCGTACTCGAACTGCATCACCGAGCTCGTCACCGAGATGCCGCGCTGCTTCTCGACCTCCATCCAGTCGGACGTCGCGTGCCGCGCGCTCTTGCGCGACTTGACCGTACCCGCGAGCTG
>JBKPOL010000007.1:0-2031 GCA_046733075.1 Pseudomonadota bacterium
GGTTCAGTTTGTCGGAACCGTCGCATCCGCTCAGCGAATTCCCAGCAACTGCATCAGCATCAGGGAAACCTGCGCAAACGGAGGCACGCCGATGGGCAGCGACAGGTAGACGATCCGCATGAACACGAACATGAAGGCGAGTGCTCCGCCCAGTGCCACGGCAGCGATCACCGGCCAGCGTCGATACCGGCCAGTGCGTATCAGCGCCGCGATGTAGAGGACGGTGCCGATGAAGAAGCCGAGCGTGGAGAGAAGTGCGACGTAGGCGATTGTGAGGCCGATGCCCGTGACGAGGAGCAGCGGATAGCGCTTCGGCGCCGTAGTCTGGGCGCCGGCGCCGGAGGGCGTCTCGAGCACGTCCTTCAGCATGACCGGGTCCGACGAGAACGGTCGGCGCAGCAGTGCGAGGATGCGCACGAGACACGTGACGATGATCAGCGCAAGGATCGCACGCGGCCAGACATCGGGCCCGGGGCGGTCACCGTGAGGCGTGAACTGGAAGTGGAACGTGTTCCACGCCAACGCGAGCGCGACTGCGAGCACGAGCAGGTAGGGAACGAGCCCACGATAGCGCGAGAGCACGCGCGCTCTCCCGTCGCGCGCTATTTCTTGGGAATCGACGCGATGATCTTTCGCGCGTCCTCGAGCCACGCCTGCATGTACTTAATGGACTCGTTGCCGGGGACGAAGCTCGCGTCGTCAGCGTACTGTTCCTTGAGATAGGCCTTGAAATCGGCGGATGCCGCGGCCTTCGTCAGCGCGTCGGACAATAGCTTCACCTGGGCGGGATCGGTGCCGGCCTTGACGAGGATCACGCGGAACTGCGGCAGCGTAATGTTGTGACCCAGCGCGGTCGACACGGGCACATTCGGAAAGTCGGTCACTTTGCTGCCGTAGAAGAAGATCAGCGGGCGGATTTGCTTGGTGTCGACGAAATTGCGGACGTCACCCGCCTGCTCGTACAGGAGATCAGCGTGACCGCCGAGTATCGACGTATACCGTTCGCCCGGCTTCGCGTACGGCACCGAGTTGAGCTTTAGTCCTTTCGCCGCGAAGTAATTTACAGTGATGTCGTCGGGACTGCTGAACCCCGTTACTGCGACCTTGAGCGGCCGCTCCCTGGCCGCCTTTTCAACATCCGCCCAGGTCTTGAACGCACTGTTCTCGGCGGCGAAGAAACCGGACGCCTGCTGAATGACGATGCCGAGCGGAATGAAGTCGGACAGCTTGAGCTTCGAGTTCGGTTCGGCGAGGAGAGCGAACGTATCGCCGGTCATGACCTCGATCGTGTAGCCGTCCGCGTTCGCGCTCATCAACTTCGCGTGACCGGTCTGGCCGGTCGCGCCCGGCACATTGATGACGGGCAGCGAAACCTTGAGCTCGGGCTCGAGAAGCTGCGCGAGCTTGCGCGCAACCTGGTCCGCGCCTCCGCCGGGGCCCCATGGCACGACGAAGTCGATCGGTCGCGAGGGATAGCGGTCCTGTGCGTTCGCAAGGTGGACGAACATCGCGCTCGCGACGAGCGTCGCGACGAACAACACGATCTTGCTCAATGCAGGCGATGGCATGCACTCCTCCAGTTAGCGACACGGCGCAGTCTGACGCTGCATGTCCGCACAACGATCGGCCGGAGGACGCATGACGCCCTCCGGCCGAATGAAAAGGCCCCCCGCCTGTGCCGTCCCGACCGTCATCCTGAACCGGGGTTCAAGATTGGTCGCCTGCCGGGACCATCAGGCGCTTCCGCGTGGGAACGCACACCGGTCCACATGAGGCTCGGCAACCTCGCTACGAGAGCATTGGTTCAAAGAACGTAAAGCCGGATCGAACACTGCAGGGGATGGAACCATGACACGCCAACACCAACGGCGTTCCCAATTTCGCGCGCGAACAGTTCGGCTAGAACAGCTTTTCCTGGCCTGCGAGCGCCTGGTCGATCGCCGTTTGCATCGACTCGATTCTACGCCGCGCCGACTCACCGTCAATGACCGCTGGAGAAGGCGCGGCAGCAGCGGCTGCCGCTCGCCGTTC
>JBKPOL010000008.1:0-4995 GCA_046733075.1 Pseudomonadota bacterium
GGCGTGTCGCGTCCAGTAGTCATTGATCGTCGCGGCGAGCGCGCGGATGTAGCTGGGGTCGTCGTGGAACGAGTCGACGATGCGGATGCCCGGCGTGCGTCGAACGTGCATAAGCCAGCTCGCGACCGCATCGACGACCGAGCCCGTCGTGCTCGCCGCATATTGCGGATAGAGCGGGACGACCAGCACCCGCGCGCAGCCGCCGGCACGCAGCCGATCAAGCGCCGCGCCGAGCGGCGGGTCGCCGTAGCGCATTCCGTGCTCGACCATCACGTGATCGGCCGGAAGTCCGAGAGACTTGAGGCGTTGTCCCAGATAGCCTGCAAGCAACACGCGCTGCTTGTTCGTGTGGATCGCGAGCGGCGAGCCGTCCTTCGTCCAGATCGCCGCGTAGCGCTGCGCGGACTTCGCCGGCCGCGTTCTCAGCACGACGCCGTGCAGCAGCGGCCGCCATGCAACGCGCGGAATTTCGACAACTCGCGGGTCGGCGAGGAACTCCGCCAGGTAACGCCGGACGGCGGCAGGCGTTGCGGCATCGGGGGTGCCGAGGTTGACGAGCAGCACACCCACGCGTGGAATGGCGTCGTGCTGGAAGCGCGGCTCCGCGCGGTACGTCATGGGTACACGGTGAAGTCAGCGGGGGTGCGCACGGCACTGCCCCGCGGGCGTCGAGCAGGACGCGGCGTCAATCGTCGGACAACTCGCGCGCGAGCGCATTCGAGACGAGCTTCGCCGTCACATCGACGATCGGTATCACCCGCTCATACGCCATGCGCGTGGGGCCGATCACGCCGAGCGTCCCGATGACCTGCCCGTTGACCTCGTAGCTGGCCGTCACGACGCTGCACTCGTCCAGCGGGACGAGCCCCGATTCCCCGCCAATGTAGATCTGCACGCCCTGCGCGCGCTGCGACACGTCGAGCAGGTGCAGCAGCGACGTCTTCTGCTCGAACAGTTCGAACAGACGGCGCAGCCGCTCCATGTTCGACGCGAGGTCCTCGGCGTGCAGCAGGTTGTGCTCGCCGGTGACGACCAGCGCTTCCGGCTCCGTCAGCGCGCCCTCCCCGGCATCGACGGCCGCCTTCATCAGGCCGGCGATATCATCACGAAGCGCGTGCAGCTCATCGGTCAGCCGCTCGCGCACCGCACTCATCGAGTGCCCGGCGAAGTTCTGGTTGAAGAAGTTCGTCGCCTCGATCAGCTGCGTGGGCGTATACGAACGGTCGGTGTGCAGGATGCGGTTCTGCACGTCGCCGTCCGGCGTGACGATGATGAGCAGCACGCGCCGGTCGGAAAGTCTCAGGAACTCGAGGTGGCGAAACATCGCTTCGCGTCGCTTCGGTGTCGCGACCACGCTCGCGAATTGAGTGAGCTGCGACAAAAGCGACGCGGCCGCATTCACGAGCTGTTGCGGACGGTCGATGTTGAGCTCGCCTTCGAGGCGGTGGATCTCGGCGTCCTCGAGCGGCTTCACGACCATCAGGCTGTCCACAAAGAAGCGATAGCCGCGTGGCGTAGGAACCCGGCCGGCGGACGTATGGGGACTGGCGATCAGGCCCATCTCTTCCAGATCGGCCATCACGTTGCGGATCGTCGCCGGCGACAAATCGAGCCCCGAGTGGCGCGACAATGCCCGCGAGCCGAGCGGCTGGCCTTCCGCCACGTACCGTTCGACGAGTGTCTTCAGCAGATGCTGTGCGCGCGAATCCAACATTTACCGCCAATCCGAGGCGCGCGGGAACCGACGCGCGCCGCTCTATATTAACGTGCTATGGTTCGAGCCGGCGTTTCATCAAAACTGCCCACCGATCATGCAATTGCGCGCGCAGTCAACGTTCCCGCCGTGCCGCTTCAGCGTTCAGCGGCGCGCGGTGTCCGGGCGGCGACGCGCGGTAAAGCCGGTCGAGTCCCTCGGATGCTGATGTCCCGCTCGCCTGCACGGTTTCCGCACGTTGCGCTCATCGGGCGTCATGGCGGTACGGACCTGACCGTGCCGCTCGCCGGCCTCGCCGCGTTCCTTCGGGCACGCGGTCACTCCGTTTCGCTCGACTGCGATACGGCGCGATCACTTGGCGTCGAAGGCGTCGAAACCTTCGACGATGCCGAGCTCGCCGGCTGGGCCGATCTCGCCATCGTGCTCGGGGGCGACGGAACGATGCTGTCGGTCGCACGGAGTCTCGCCCCGCACGACGTACCGCTGATCGGCGTCAACCTGGGTCGGCTCGGATTCCTCACCGACATCCCGCTCGCTCGGCTCGAACCGACGCTCGCGGCCATGCTCGACGGCCGCTTCAACGAGGAGCGCCGGACACTGCTCGCAGTGACCGTCACGCGCGGCGATGGTTCGCAGGCGAATGCGCCCGCGCTGAACGAGGTGGTCGTCAATCGCGGTGG
Organism: Pseudomonadota bacterium; assembly: GCA_046733075.1. Classification (GTDB taxonomy): domain Bacteria; phylum Pseudomonadota; class Gammaproteobacteria; order Burkholderiales; family Casimicrobiaceae; genus VBCG01. The sequence goes on from JBKPOL010000008.1 coordinate 2,395, forward strand.
ACTCGGAACGATGATCGACTGCTCGGTCGAAATCGACGGCGTCTTCGTCTACGCGATGCGGGCAGACGGCGTGATCGTCGCCACGCCCACCGGGTCCACTGCCTATTCGCTATCGACGGGCGGCCCGATCATCGCGCCGCAGGTTGCAGCTTTCGCCCTGGTGCCGATCGCGCCGCACGCGCTCACGCACCGCCCGATCGCCGTACCCGATACGTCGACGATCGACATCACGGTCAATCGAGGCCGGGACGCAGCCGTCCACTGTGACGGACAGACGCATTTCGAGCTCGGCGAAGGCGACCGCGTGACGACGCGCCGCGCACCGCATGCCGCGCGCTTTCTGCATCCGGAGGACCACGACTATTTCGCCATGCTCCGCCAGAAGCTGCATTGGAGCGAGTCGCCCGAGCGACTGCAAGGCGGTGGAGGAAGATAGGGTCGCGCGCCTTCGTACAGGACGCGCGAAGTAATCCGTACGATCCCTTGCGTCGAAGCGTCGTCGCTGCGATGCTGCGCGCCGGCTCCCTCCATGCTGCGTTCGCTTTCCATTCGCAACTTCGTCGTCGTCGAGTCGCTCGACGTCGATTTCGACGACGGCTTTTCCGTGCTGACCGGTGAGACCGGCGCCGGCAAGTCGATCCTTCTCGACGCACTCGGCCTCCTCCTCGGCGACCGTTTTGAGCAGGGGCAGTTGCGACCGGGCGCCGCGCGCGCCGAGCTTGCCGCTACGTTCGACGTGAGCAGCGTGCGCGCGGTGCGCGAATGGCTCGCGGCCGAGGACTTGGACGCGGACGACGAGCTGCTGTTGCGCCGGGTGCAGGATGCGCAGGGACGATCGCGCGCGTGGATCAACGGCCGCCCGGCAACGCTTGCACAGCTCACGTATCTAGGCGCGCAGCTGATCGACCTGCATGGGCAGCACGCGCACCAGGCGCTTGCCGCCGGTGAGGCGCAACGCGCGCTGCTCGACGACTTCGCGCAGGCCGTACCGCTTGCGCGGGAGGTCGAGGACGCGTGGCGGACATGGCGCGATGCGCTCGCGCGCCACGACGCCGCCGCCTCCGCCAGCGAGGCGACGGCGCGCGAGCGCGACGAGGTCGCCGAGCGTCACCAGGAACTTGTTGCCCTGGCCGTGCAGGAACACGAATGGGCCGAGCTGTCGACGACGCAGCGACGCCTGGCGAACGCCGCGGGTTTGATCGACGCCACCACGCATGCGGAGCAGGCGCTGACCGACGATGACGATGCGCTGACGCAGCGGCTTACGCGGATCATCGCCCGGCTGCGACAGGCGAGCGATGACGATCCCGCGCTCGGCTCGGTGGTCGCGCTGCTCGAGCCGGCCGCGATTCAGCTCGACGAGGCATCCCGGGCATTGCGCGATTACCGGCGTCGCCTCGATCTCGATCCGGCGGAGCTTGCGCGTGTCGAGCAGCGGCTCGCGGCGCTTCATGACGTTGCGCGAAAACACCGGGTCCGGCCCGCCGAGCTGCATGCCCACGCGCAGGCGCTCGGACAACGCCTCTCCGGACTCGCGCATGCGTCGGATTCGCAGGCGCTGGCGCGAGCGGTGGACGCGGCCCGACGCCGTTACGACGAGCTCGCCAACGCGTTGACCCTCAAGCGTAGCGCCGCAGCGCGCTCACTGACACGACGGGTGACGGCCACGATGAAGGAGCTGGCGATGACCGGCGGCCGGTTCGACGTGACGCTCGACCCGGCGGCCGGCCCCGCGAGCTTCGGTCACGAATCGGTTGCCTTCCGGATTGCGACGCACCCGAAGCAAGCGCCGGGGCCGCTGTCCCGCGTCGCATCCGGCGGCGAGTTGTCGCGGGTCGCGCTTGCCATCCAGGTCGCGGCGAGCGAAGTCGGCAACGTACCGACGCTCGTCTTCGATGAGGTGGACACCGGCATCGGCGGCGCAGTCGCGGCAACCGTGGGGCGCATGCTGCAGACGCTGGGCGAGCGCCGGCAGGTGCTATGCGTGACGCACCTGCCGCAGGTCGCGGCGCATGCCGATCAGCACTTTCGCGTCGTGAAGACCGGCGACCGCGCACACGTGTCGAGCGCGCTTGCCAAGGTGAACGGGGAAGCGCGCATCGACGAGCTCGCGCGGATGCTCGCCGGCAGCGAAATCACCGGCAAGACTCGCGCGCACGCGCGGGAACTCTACGACCGGCATCGACGGCAGAACGCCGCCTGAACGAGGGTTGTTGCGTGCGGCGCTTGCGCGCTCAGCGCCGCGACGACGTCTTGATGACGCGCGGCTCGAACGTGCCGTGGGTCTTGCCCGCTTTGGCCTTGACTGCTCGAATGGCGGCCCGCGGCGCGGCGATCACCAGCGACTCACCCGTCTCGAGCCAATGCTTGACCCGCTGGGCATCGGCGATCCGCGTGTACTTGCCGAAGGAATCGAGCAGGACGATGACGAACGGCTTGCTCGCGATCGTGACGAGCATCACGACGCATTTGCCCGCCTCGCGGATGTAGCCGGTCTTCTGGAGCTGGATGTCCCACGACTGGTTCTTGACCAGCGCGTTGGAATTGTTGAAGCCGACGACGTGCCCGGTCGGTTGCAGCTCGACGAGATACGACGGCGTT
>JBKPOL010000009.1:0-4382 GCA_046733075.1 Pseudomonadota bacterium
TCCTGGAGGAGGAGATGGGGGAGCTGGCGGACGAGCTTGCGACGATGGGGCGCCCGGGAATCACCTTGTGTGTGGATCTCGCCGAAGCGCAGGCGATCGCGCCGATGATCGCGCAGGTCGCCGACCAGTGCGGACGTGTCGACATTCTGGTCAACAACGCCGGTGTGCGTGTGCACAAGCGCGTGCTCGAACATACGCTCGCCGACTGGGAGCGCACGTTCCGGATCAACTGCACGGCGCCGTTGCTCGCGTGCCAGGCAGCTGCAGATCTGATGCGTGATCGTGGTGGAGGCTCCATCGTGAATATCGCGTCGCAGATGGCCGAGGTCACGCATCCGCTGCGTGTCGCTTACTGCGCAAGCAAGGCCGCCCTCGTGCAGATGACGCGTGTGATGGCGGTCGATTGGGCTGCATACGGCATTCGCGTGAACGCCGTGTCACCGGGGCCGACGAGGACGCCGTTCACGAGTGCGGCATCGGAGTCGGGCGTGATGCCGGTGACTCGAGATCAAGTCCCGCTCTGCCGCATCGCTGAACCCGATGAGATGATCGGAGCAGTGGTCTATCTCGCGTCCCCGGCGTCCAGCTACGTCACGGGTGCCGTGTTAACGGTCGACGGCGGGCAAAGTGTGCATTGGCGATAGCGCGACTCGGTCGACCGGCCCGGACGCGCCTCAGCGATGGTTGGAGAGCAGGCGATGATGCCCCTTAAGGCGAGCGGCAGGATGGTCGGTCTATGAAGGACAAGCAAATCGCTCATGAGTCCCTGCTCGCGGAACTGGATCGGCGGCGTGCGCGCGCCGCACAGATGGGAGGCGCAGAAAAACTTGCCAAGCGCAAGAGTCGGGGCCAGCTGAATGCGCAGGAGCGCCTCGACCTGCTTGTCGATCCCGGCACGTTTGCCGAAATGGGCTTGCTTGGCGCGTCGGGCGTGTTCCGCGACGACGAAGCGCGCACGCCGCGAGACGGCAAGATTGCCGGCTTCGCGAAGATCGACGGCCGCCACGTGGGAGTCGTCGTCAACGACTTCACCGTTGCCGGCGCGTCGACCAGCGCCACCAACTCCAAGAAGCTCGGTCATGTGCGCCGCATCGCGACCGAGAAGGGCATGCCGTTCGTGCACATCGGTGAGTCGACCGGCGCGCGCTTGCCGGATGCGATGGGGTCGCGCGGCATGGGTTCGCTTCTCGGCAACGACCCGACACAGTTCCGGCGCACACGGGAAACGCCGTGGGCTGCCGCTGCGCTCGATACCTCGTTCGGGTCCTCGGCGTGGCTCTGCTGCTGCTCGGATTTCGCCGTGATGCGCAAGGGCTCCGTGATGTCCGTGTCGAGCCCGCGCCTCGTCTCCATGGCGATTGGCGAGCAGGTCGACGTCGAGGAACTCGGCGGCTGGCGCTTGCATGCCGATCACACGGGACTGATCGATCGCTTCACCGAGACGGACGCCCAGGCCATGCAGGAAATCCGCACGTTCCTCGGCTTCATGCCTGCGCACAACCTCGAGCTGCCGCCCACGTATCCGGTGGCGGCCGACGTCGCACACGATCAGAGCGCGATCCTGGAAGTCCTTCCCGAGAAGCGGACGCAGGTATACGACATGCGCCGAATCATCGAGATCATCGTCGACCGCGGCAGCCTGTTCGAGCTGAAACCCCGCTTCGGCAAGGCCGCGGTGACGGCACTTGCGCGCCTCGGCGGAAAGAGTGTTGGCATCGTCGCGAACAACCCGATGACGGGGGGCGGCGCATTGTCGGCGGAGGCGTGCCGCAAGATCGTCGATTTCCAGGTGCTCTGCGACAGCTTCAACATTCCACTCGTGCGCCTGATCGATACGCCGGGATTCGTCGTGGGCAAGGACGCCGAGCGCAAGGGAGCGCCGGGACTGATCATGAACCTGATGAATTGCACGTCGCTGATCACCGTGCCCAGCATCACCGTCATCGTGCGCAAGGCGTACGGCCGCGCTTATGTGGCGATGGGCGGCGGACGTCACAATGACGAAATGATCGCGTGGCCAACCGCGGAGGTGAGCTTCATGGATCCGACATTCGCGACGACCATCGTGCACGGCCTGAACCGGGAGGACGCAGGCTTCGAGGATGCGCTGGCCAGGATCCAGAAGGACGTCGAAGTGTGGGACATGGCAACGATCTTCTCGCTGCAGAACATCGTGAAGCCGCAGGAGACGCGCGACCACCTGATTCGCATGTTCGACGTCTATCGCTCCCGTCGCGGACCGGGCGTCGGACAGCACCTGATGCAAACCTGGCCCACCAGTTCCTAGGCGATGGCGTTCGATCCCGCCGATCTGATTCGGGAAGCGCGTGCAGCGGGCAGGCGTGCGCTTCGCGAACCGGAGGCCAAGCGCTTGCTGGAGGCATTCGGCGTGCGCGTGCCGCGATCCGCCGTCGTGGAGGATGACGTCGGCATTGCCGCTGCGATTGAGGGGCTCGCCTCGCCTTTCGTGCTCAAGCTGATGTCGCCCGACATCTTGCACAAGAGCGACGCCGGGGGTGTCGCGCTCGGCTTGCAGGACGCCCGCAGCGTCGAGGAGGCGATGCAGCGGATGCGCACCGAGGCGCAGGCACGCGGCGCGCGCATCGATGGCTTTCTCGTGGAGGAAATGCAACCGCCGGGTGTCGAGATTGCGGTGGGCGCCACGCGCGACCCGCAGTTCGGTCCGATGTTGATGGTCGGTCTCGGCGGAATTTTCGTGGAGGTTCTCCACGACGTCGCCTTTCGCCTTTGCCCGATCACGAAGCGCGATGCGCACGCCATGCTGGACGATCTTCGCGGCGCCCGACTTCTCGACGGTGCGCGCGGATTGCCCCGTGTCGACCGCGAAGCGCTCGCCGCGCTGCTCGTTCGCATCGGCGGCGAAGACGGCCTCGTGATGAGCCTGGACGGGGAAGTGGCAGAGTTGGACCTCAATCCGGTCATCGCGGCCGGCAGCGACATGGTGGCGGTCGACGCGCGGATCATCCTCCTCGACGCTGTCGAACGGCGAAGGGCGCCACGCGCGACGACGGACGAGCAATCGATCGTCGCGCGTTTCGAGCCGCTCGTTCGACCATCGACCGTGGCTGTGCTCGGCGCATCTTCGTCCGCCACCACCATCGCCAACACTTTCATCCGCCGGATGCTGGCGTTTGGGTATCCGGGTGCGATCTACCCGATTCATCCTACGGCGAGCGCGATCGAGAATCTGCCGTGCTATCGCTCGCTTGCCGATACGCCGCAGCCCATCGACTACGCGTACGTCGCGATCGGCGCCCGCTCGATCCCTGATGTGTTGCGGGAAGCGCACGGCCGTGTGCGCTTCGCACAGGTGATCTCGAGCGGCTTCGGAGAAGTAGAGGAAGGCGTTGCCCTCGAATCGGATCTGGTTGCGAAGTCTCGCGAGGGCGGTTGCCGGGTGATCGGTCCGAATTGCCTCGGCATGTATTCGCCGCGCGGTGGCGTGACGTTTCCGGCCGATGCTCCGCGGGAACCGGGGAGCATCGGCGTCGTCTGCCAAAGCGGAGGTTTGGGCACCGATATCATCAAGCGGGGCAGCTGGAGGGGACTGCGCTTCAGCGCCGTGATCACGGTTGGAAACAGTGCCGATCTGGGCCCTGTTGATCTACTCGAATTCCTCCTGGCGGACACCGCGACCAGCGTCATCGGCCTGTATGTAGAAGACGTCAAGGATGGGCGTTTTTTTTTCCAGCTTCTCCGGGAGCGAGGATTCCGCAAGCCCGTCGTCGTTCTCTGGGGCGGCCGCTCTGCACAAGGACGGATGGCTGCGGCTTCGCATACCGGTGCCATGGCCGGCAATCGGGATGCATGGCAAGCGTTGTCGAAGCAGACAGGCTGCGTCCTCGTCGACACGGTCGACCAGTTCATCAACGCGCTTCTTGCCTTCCAGTTCCTGCCGCTTCGATCGACAAGACCCACGCACAGCGTCGTGCTGTTCGGCAACGGTGGTGGCACGAGCGTGCTTGCCGCCGACGCCTTCGCCGAGCGAGAGCTCGACGTACTGCCATTCGAATCGGCGACTCGGGAGAGGCTTGAAGCGATGAAGCTGCCGCCGGGGACGAGCATTGCCAACCCGATCGACGCGCCCGTTGCGACGCTGCAGCAGGACCAGGGCCGGGTCGCCAACGCGATCCTTCGGGTGATTTACGAAGCCGCGTCGGCCGATGCGGTCGTGATGCACGTGAATCTTGCGGCGTTCGTCGGCCGCGGGGATGTAGATCCCGTCGATAACCTGATCGAGGCTGCGGTTGGCGTGCATGCGACGCACGCCGGCACATCGCATCTCGTCATCGTCCTGCGCGTGGATGGATCACCCGAGTTGGACGAGCGCCGGCGGCGATTTCGGCAGCAAGCGCTGGAAC
>JBKPOL010000010.1:0-19457 GCA_046733075.1 Pseudomonadota bacterium
TCCCCGCGGACTGGACGAGACCCACGGCTCCGCGAAAGGCGGTGTCCGCACAGCTGTCCGCATGGGCGAGCGCGAGGCGCGTGCAGGACGGGAAATCGCGCGCGAGATCGAACAGCACGAGGTCGGGCGTGCCGGTGGCCGCGGCGCGGAGCGTGGCGGTGCGGCCATCGGACAGTGCAAGCACGGCCGTGCCGACGCGAAGGGCACCGTCGGGAAACGCCGGATCCGCCTCGCGCTCTGCGACGTTCACCTTGCCGACGGCGAGGCGCGCGACGAGTTCACGCGCGATGCCCGGATCGCCTTGCACGATGATCCGCGTCGGCGCCTCTTCAGCTGGCAGCGTCGCTACGCTCGGCGGCGCGACGTCGGGCGCGTAATCGAAGTACCCGCGACCGCTCTTGCGGCCAAGGAAGCCTGCAGCGACGCGTTCCTGTTGCAGCACGGACGGCGCATAGCGGGGATCGTGGTAGTACGCCTCCCATACGCTTCGCGTGACCGCGTAGTTGACGTCGTTGCCGATGAGGTCCATCAGCTCGAACGGTCCCATCCGAAATCCGCCCGCTTCGCGGAGCAGTGCGTCGAGCGTCGCTGCGTCGGTCGCCCGCTCCGACAACAGGCGCAGCGCTTCGCCATAGAACGGCCGCGCGCAGCGATTGACGATGAAGCCGGGCGTCGACATCGTGCGCACCGCGTCTTTGCCCCAGGCCGCCGCGGTCGCTGCAACGACATCCGCCGCTCCGGGATCGGTCGCGAGTCCGCTCACCACTTCGACCAACTTCATCAGCGGCACGGGATTGAAGAAATGCATTCCAACCACGCGGCCGGGATGCCGGAGGCCGGCGGCGAGCGCGGTGATCGACAATGAGGAGGTGTTCGATGCGATGAGTGTCGACGAGGGAACGATCTTTTCGAGCTCCCGAAAGAGCGAGCGCTTCTCGCCGATGTCCTCGATGATTGCTTCGACGACGAGCTTCGCGCTCACGCAGTCGCCGAGCGCGTGGACGGCGACGATGCGTGCACCGCTCGCCTCGGCCTCATTCGCGTCGAGCTTGCCTTTGGCCGCCAGGCCTCGCAGTGTTTCGCGGATCGACTTACATGCCCGCTCGGCAGCACCCATTCGCGTGTCGAACAGGTGCACCGGATGACCCGCTTGTGCGGCGATCTGCGCGATGCCCGAACCCATCGCGCCGGCGCCGATGATCGCGACCGTCGCATCGCGCGGCAGTGCGCCCCCCGTCGGCATGCGCGTCGCTATGTCGTCGAGGGACCTACCGCCCGGCGAACCGGGGCGCGCGCTTTTCGAGAAACGCCGCAACGCCTTCTCGATAGTCGGCGCTGTAGCCGAGCTCGCGCTGCAGATCACGCTCGAGGTCGAGCTGCTGGGGAAGCGTATTGCCGGACGACAAATAGAGCGCGCGCTTGATGGCCGCCAGTCCGCGCGTAGGCGCTTGCGCGAGTTGCGCGAGCAGTGCCTCCGTAGTCGACGCGAGATCGACGTCATCCACGCATTTCCAGATCAGGCCCCAGGAGACGGCCTGCTCCGCGGTGACCTTGTCGCCGAGCATTGCAAGGCCCATTGCACGCGCAGTTCCAACGAGGCGCGGCAGGAAGAACGTTCCGCCGGAATCCGGGACAAGGCCGATCTTGCAGAACGCCTGGATGAAGCTCGCGGAGCGCGCGGCGATCACGATATCGCAGGCGAGCGCAATGTTCGCGCCGGCGCCCGCTGCAACGCCGTTCACCGCGCACACGACGGGGATCGGCAATTCTCTCAACGTCAGCACGAGCGGCCGATAGTTCTCCTCGATCGACGTGCCGAGGTCGACGGGCGCCTCGCCTGGGGCAACCGCGCGATCGGACAGGTCCTGGCCTGCGCAGAAGGCGCGTCCCTCGCCGGTCACCAGGAGCACGCGCGCTTCACCGCCGCTCGCAACCCGCGCGAGCGCCTCACGGAGCTCGCCGTGCATCTGCGTGGTGAAGCTGTTAAGACGCTCGGGACGGTTAAGCGTGATGCGGGCGATGCCGCCGGACGATTCGTACCGGATCTGTTCCTGGCTCATCGAGCCGCCTCCTTCGAGCGCATGCAGTGTCACCGTCAGGCGACGACGTGCGCGCGGTGCTGGACGACGCGAAAGCGATTGGCGACATACGCGGCGTCCGTGAGCGCCGCGTTCGCAGCAGGGTTCGCGCCTGTCCCGTGGAAATCGGAGAATGCCGCCGACTGATTGACGAATATGGCGCCCGTGAGGTTAATGGACAATGCTACGCCGACGTCCTCGGCAACGGCGATCGCACGCTCGATCACGTCTTCGCGCGTCGAGTAAACGGCCATCGTCAGCGCCCCGTGACCGGCGACCGCGTCGCGCGCGATCGCAATACTGTCGGCCGTATCGTCCGTCGCGATGACGAACACAATCGGTCCGAACCACTCGTTCATGTACGTCGCGCGGTCGCCCTTGCGCAACTTGACGATCAGCGGCGTGCGAATCGTGGCTTCGGGGAACTGCGGATGCGCTAGTGTCCGTGTATCGAGTGCGATCTCGCCCAGAGACCGCGCAGCCTCGAGGCGGCGCAATACGCCTTCGTTCACGACGGCCCCAAGCACCTCCACCGCTTTCACGGGATCGGCCACGAGCTTCGCGACCCCGTCCGCGAGACCCGCGGCGACCTCATCGAACGACAGATGACCCTCCGCCGTATCGATGCCGTCCTTGGGGACATAGAGGTTCTGCGGCGCCGTGCACATCTGTCCGGTGTAGAGCGCGATCGAAAACGCCAGGTTGCGAACCAGTCCCTTGAAATCCGAAGTCGAGTCGACGATCACCTGATTGACGCCCGCCTTCTCGGTGTAGACCTGCGCCTGGCGCGCATGCTCTTCCAGCCAGCGGCCGTTCGCGGTGCTGCCCGTGAAGTCGACGATCTTGATCTCGGGTCGCAGCGCAAGCGTCTGCGCGATGTTATCGGCAGCGTCATGTGCAACGTGGGTGACGACGTTTGGATCGAAACCGGCCTCGGCAAGCACCTCGCGCGCGATGCGCACGGTGATCGCGAGCGGCAGGATCGCATTCGGATGCGGCTTGACGATGACGGAATTTCCCGTCGCGAGGCTCGCGAAGAGACCCGGATATCCGTTCCAGGTCGGAAAGGTGCTGCAGCCGATGACGAGCGCAATGCCACGCGGCACAATGCGGAAATGCTTCTCCATCCGCACCGGCTCGTTCTTGCCTTGCGGCTTTTCCCACGCGGCCTGCGCAGGCACGCGGCGCATCTGGTCCCAGGCATAAGCAACCGCCTCGAGGCCGCGATCCTGCGCATGCGGTCCGCCGGCCTGGAACGACATGACGAAGGCCTGGCCCGTCGTGTGCATGATGGCGTTGGCGATCTCGAAGCTCGACTTGTTGATCCGGTCGAGGATTTCGACACTCACGCCGACCCATGCTTCCGGACCGGCCTTGCGCCATCCGGCTTCCGCCGCCTCGACGGCAGCCATGAGTCCTTCGATGTCCGGCTTCGGATACGTCACGCCCAGGCGCATCCCATAGGGCGAGCGCTCGTTGCCCACCTGGCCGAGAGTTGCGGGCTGCGTCAGAGGAAACCGCTGATTGAGCAGCCCGTCGAATTTTTTCTTTCCCGCTTCCGCCGCGCCATCGCCGTACACCTTTGGGCTCGGGGACTCGGGAAACGGTGTCCAATATCCGCGGCTCGCGATCGCCTCGACAGCGCGATCAAGGGTAGCGCGGTGACGCTCGAAGAATGGGTGGGACACGGTTGAAACCTTGGGCTCTGGAATGCAGCGGTTACTCTAGCACGCAACGCGCGTCTGATCCTGTCAAGGAAACGCCAAGGCTATCAGCGCAACCGGCGGCTTTGCGCGCTACCCGGTGCCGATCTGGTCGAAGTCGATCGTTACCTTGTCCGTGACCGGATAGCTCTGGCACGCCAGGATGAAACCACGTGCGACCTCGTAGTCCTCGAGCGCGAAGTTGACGTCCATGTCGACCTCGCCATCGACCAGCTTGCAGCGGCACGTCGAGCATACGCCGCCCTTGCATGAATAAGGGAGCTCGATCCCGTTCCGCAGTCCTCCGTCGATGATGTTCTCGACGCTCTTTTCGATTAGGAACATGCGCTGCGAGCCGTCGATGATGACGTTCACCTCGCATTCGGTGTGCGCGGCCCGCGGCAATGGCCGCGGCACATGCGTGTGCTTCGGGATGCTCGCCGCGAAGCGCTCGATCCTGATCTGCTCCGCAACGAGTCCATGGGCAAGCAGCGACTCGCGCACAGCGTCCATCATGCCTTCGGGCCCGCAGATGAACGCGTAGTCGACATCCGCGATCGGCACCCATGTCTCGAAGAGCGCATCGGCCTTCGCGCGATCGATCCGTCCATGCAGAAGCTCGATGTCCTGCGGCTCCCGCGACAGGACGTGCACGAGGTTCAGGCGATCGAGATACCGGTCCTTAAGCGCGCCGAGCTCGTCGCGAAACATCACGGTCGAGGACGCTCGGTTGCCGTAGATCAGCGTGAACCTTGAACGTGGCTCGCCCACCAGCGCCGTCGCGACGATCGAAAGAAGCGGAGTGATTCCACTGCCCGCGGCGATTCCCAGGTAATGCCGCGAAACGCTCGCGTCGGCGGCGACATTGAAGTGACCCATCGGCGGCATGACGTCGAGCGTTGCGCCCTCGCGCAACGCATCGTTCGCCCACATCGAGAAGAGGCCACCCGGCGTGCGCTTGACCGCAATTCGCAGCGGCCCCCCTGCGGGCGAGCAAATCGAATACGACCGCCGGATGTCCTCGTCCGCGAGCCGCGTGCGAAGCGTCAGGTGTTGGCCGGGCTCGAACCGAAAGAGGTCGCGAAGCGCATCGGGTACGTCGAAGGTGACGCAGATGGCGTCCCTCGTCTCGCGCTCGACCTTGGCAACGGGCAGCGAATGGAATTTGCTCACGTCGGCGCGACACCGTCAGTGCGGCTTGAAGTAGTCGAACGGCTCGAGACAGTCATTGCATCGATATTGCGCCTTGCAGGCGGTCGAGCCGAAGCGCGCAAGCTCGGCGGTGCGAAACGAGCCGCAATTCGGACACCGCACCGACGGCTTTGCGCGTGTGAACCGGAGTGGCCGCGCTTCGGCAGCCGAAGCGTCGACGCGACCGGGCGGTGCGATGCCCGCGTCGTGCAGCTTGCGGAGCGCTTCCGGCGCGATCCAGTCGGTCGTCCACGCAGGCGCAAGGGCGGTCACGACGTGCGGGATTACTCCGACGCTCGCCATCACAGCCTGTCGGATCTCCCCTTCGATCACCCGGGTGGCCGGGCACCCGGAGTACGTCGGCGTGACGGTTATCACCCATTCCTTCGCGTGGCGCGCGACATTCCGTACGATGCCGAGCTCGACGATCGACACGAACGGGATTTCCGGATCGACGACCGTTCCGAGCGCGCGCCACACGGCGGCCGTCGACGAAGAAGCACCGCTGCTTCGAGGACCCGTCGATGGCGTCGAAAGGTCGTGCGCGTGCCCGGTACCCATCACCAGCGCGCGTCCGGGTACGAGCGCGGGAGCACCTGCATCTCGGCGAGCAGGTGAGAGAGGTGCTCGGTGTGCATGCCCTGCTTGCCTCCACGACCCTTTGCGCCTTGCATCCAACGATCGGCCGGCGCTTCAAGCGTCGCCTCCTCCAGCACGGTGTTCACCGACGATTGCCAGTGCGGCTCGAGCGCCTGCGTATCCGCCGCAATCCCTGCGTCAATCAGGAACCGCTCGGTGTCGTCAACAGCGAACATCTCGCCCGTGTACATCCACAGGTTCTCGATCGCGGACTGCATGCGCGCGTGTGACACATCCGTTCCATCGCCGAGCCGGATCAACCAGTCCGACGAGCGCTCGACGTGATAGCGGACCTCCTTGACCGCCTTCGCGGCAATGCCCGCGACGCGCTCGTCCCGGGACAGCGTCAATTGCCCGAGCAGGAGGACGTGCCATTGATCGAACAGGAACTGGCGCGCAACCGTGTCCGCGTAGTTGCCGTTGGGCTGCTCGATGAGCAGCAGGTTGCGAAATTCGTTGCTCTCCCGGAAATACGCGAGCTGATCCTCGGTACGGCCCTGGCCCCGGCTTCGCGCCTCGACCTCGCCCGCATACGTCAGCCATAGCCGCGCCTGCCCGAGCAAGTCCAGGCCAACGTTGGTCGACGCGATGTCCTCCTCGAGCACCGGGCCCTTGCCGACCCATTCACCCAGGCGCTGACACAGCACCAGCGCGTTGTCGCCGAGCCGCAGGAGGTAATCGAAGAGGCGAGCGTCGGTGGCGTTGGCGTGCACGTCCATACCGTCCAGACACGTCAGATGTGCTTGACCTCTTCGGGCATCGGAAAGAACGTCGGATGCCGATACACCTTGTCGTTCGCCGGATCGAACAGGGCTGCGCGATCGCCTGGGGCCGATGCATGAATGTCGGCCGACCGAGCAACCCAGATGGAGATACCCTCGTTGCGCCGCGTGTAGACGTCGCGGGCATTCTTGATCGCCATTTCGGCATCGGGTGCGTGCAGGCTGCCGACGTGCTTGTGAGCGAGCCCATGCTGCGAGCGGATGAACACCTCCCACAACGGCCATTCCGCGTTCATTGCGCCTCCGTCATGCAGCGTGTCTCGCCGCACGCGCGGCTCGCTTCTCGGCATGCGCGAGCGCCGCGTCGCGTACCCATGCGCCTTCCTCCCACGCACTGACGCGCGTTCGCATCCGGTCGCGATTGCACGGTCCGTGCCCCTTGATGACGTCGTGGAATTCCTGCCAGTCGATTTCGCCGAACGCGTAGTGGCCGCTGCTGTCGTCGAACGCAAGCTTGTCGTCAGGTATGCGCAGGCCCAGGTAGTCGGCCTGCGGCACCGTTTGGTCGACGAACCGCTGGCGCAACTCGTCGTTGGACAGCAGCTTGATCTTCCACCGAGCCGACTGCGCACTGTGCACGCTCGCCGCGTCGGAGGGACCGAACATCATGAGCGACGGCCACCACCAGCGATCGAGCGCGTCCTGGGCCATCGCCTTCTGGCTTGGGGTGCCGCGGCAAAGCGCCAGCATGATGTCGAAGCCCTGCCGCTGATGAAACGATTCCTCCTTGCACACCCGGATCATGGCGCGCGCATACGGCCCGAAGCTGCAGCGACACAGTGGGATCTGATTCATGATCGCCGCACCGTCCACGAGCCAGCCGATCGCACCGATGTCGGCCCAGGTGAGCGTCGGGTAATTGAAGATCGACGAGTACTTGACCTTGCCCGCGTGCAGGTCTGCGATCATCTGGTCGCGGGAAACGCCGAGGGTCTCGGCAGCGCAGTAGAGATACAGGCCGTGCCCCGCCTCGTCCTGCACTTTCGCCATCAGGATCGCCTTGCGCTGCAGCGATGGCGCACGCGTGATCCAGTTTCCCTCCGGCAACATCCCGACGACTTCCGAATGCGCGTGCTGCTGAATCTGGCGGATCAGCGTTCGCCGATAGGCTTCGGGCATCCAGTCCTTGGGCTCGATCTTGATGTCGGCGTCGATACGCGCCTGGAACGCGCGTTCCTCGGGCGTCATGTCCGCGACCTCCTGGACCTGCTTCAGACCGGTTTCGACAAGCTGCGCGTACATTGCTCCTCCGCATCGCATACTGATTGCCTGCATGACCATGATACCGCGCGGCGCAAGGCGCCCGATCATTTGTACAGTCGGGCACCAATTAGTAGGCACGCGCGAGTGGAACCATCTCGGTTTGGCGCGATCGTTTACTAGACGCGAGAACGCTGTCTTGCCGCATGCCGACCGTCCCATCCCAGCACCCGCACAGACCCGGCGACGAAGTGCCCGAAGGAACGCCGGGCTCCGCGGAGAACGTGTGCACTCGGTGCGGCGGCACGGGAATCGCCGGCGGCTCGCGCTGCCCGGACTGTAAAGGCACGGGGACCGTCACGACGAACGTAGGAGACGCTTGAGGAGGCATTCATGCCCACGCAAACGAACACCGTACCCCCGCGCGACGGCGCGGGCAACGCGCCGATGAAACCGGGCGACGAAGCGCCGGCCGGAACGCCAGGCACGGGCGAAAACATTTGTCCCGTCTGTCACGGCAACGGAAGGATCGGCGGGAGTGCATGCGCAAACTGCTCGGGAACCGGCAAGGTGACGACCGGCATCGGTGGCGCATGAGGGATGCCGATGGATAAGCGAAACCCGCCCTCGCCGCGACAAACGGCGCCCGCATCGCACACGGCTGCCGAACATGCACCGCCGAAGACCGACGCTGCCACGCAGGAGCGGCTCGTCGATCAGATGGTCGAGGAGACGTTTCCTGCGAGCGACCCAACCCAGTTGCCCGGGCGCGCGGATTGCGAGCCCGCGGGCGGCAACGAGGCGACGCATCGGGACGGCGCCGCAACACTCCGACCGCAACGGGAACCACCGCGAACGATCGGCAACCAGGGCGTCATTCCCGCATCGCGCAATCTCGAGGACACGGTGGACCTGGGCGACGTGACCGATGTAAACCTGCGGCTCGAGCGCGACCTGAAAGGCTTGCAGGTGGAACTGACGACGAACGGCGCCGTTCTCGACGCGGCGGGCGTCGACCGCCTAATCGCCGCGCTCTCGGCGAAGCGGGCGCAGATGATCGAATAGAAGGGTTTCGTCCGGGTTGTGGGCGCGGCACCGCGAAGGATCGTTCAGCGCCCGACCATCGCGAGCACGTCGGCCTTGAGAAACCGTTCGACGACGAGCATGAACGCGATCGAAGGCAAGAGCAGCAGCAGCGCGGTGATCGAAGCAATCTGGTAGTTGCCGCCCATGCTCGCGTTGAACATCAGCAGCGGCAACGTCGTGATGTCGGGGACGCCGACGAAGTAAGTGCCCGTGAATTCGTCGAGCGATTCGAGGAATACGAAGATCGCGCTCGCCATCAGCCCGGGGGCCGCGAGCGGCAACGTAATCGTTCGAAAACATGTCCACGCCGACGCACCGATGTTTCGTGCGGCCTCCTCGAGTGAACCGTCGATCGACGCGAACGCGGCCGAGGCGATCCACACGGCAAGCACGAGGCCATGCGACGCGTGCACCAGAACGACGCCGGTGATCGTGCCCGCAAGTCCGATCTGGTAGAACACCTGCGCGATGTTGACGTAGACAGGCAAGTTCGGCACTGCCTGCGGCAGCAGGAACGCGAGCAGGATCAGTCCGCGCCATGGCAGTTTCAGCCGGCCGAGCGCGTACCCCGCCGGAATCGCAACGGCGAGACTGAACGCCACCGTGAGGAGCGCGATCCAGATGCTCGTGCCGAGCGACGCGATCGCGTTGCCGCGCGGAGCGAATACGCGCTCCCAGAACGTGAACCCGTACTGGGATGGCAGCTTGCTCGGAAAGTACCAGCGCTCGGCGAACGCCCACAGCACGAGATTGAGCAGCGGCCCGAAAATGACGAACGCGATCAGCGCGAGCAGCAGCGCGCGCACGATGTTCGGAGCAATGCGCGTCAACGCGGCATTCCTCACGGCTTCGCCCGCCATGCTCACGTGTTCTCCGCCCTGTGCACTGCGTGGCGCAAATAGAACGCCGCGCCGAACGCCGCGAGCAGGAGCGAAAGCAAGCACAGCGCGTTCGCGACCGCATAGTCGGCAAACGTGTTGATCCGATACGCGACGTCGACAGTGATCATCGTCGGCGAATTCGGATTGATCATCAGCGGCACCGACAATACCGACAGCATCGTCACGAACGACAGCACGAGCCCGACCAGCAGCGTCCCGCGAACCTGCGGCAGCACGATGTCGATCAGCACGCGCCAGCGCGGCGCACCGAGATTACGCGCAGCCTCAATGTGCTGGCGCTCGAGCGAGGCCATGGCACCCGCGAGGAGCAGCGTCACGAACGGCGCCTGCTTCCAGACGAACGCGATCACGATGCCGCGCCAGTCGAGCATCGACTCCGCCGAGATCGGTTCGATCAGGCCCACGCCGATCAGCACGTGATTCAGCATCCCGTTCTTGGCAAGAAACGTGCGCATGATCTGGCCAGCGACGACGAACGGTATGAACAGCGGCCAGCGGTACAGCCACCTGAGGATCGCGACGGCGCGCGGGTTCTCGCCGAGCGTCAGATAGCCCGCGATCAGAATGGCGACAAGCGCGATCAGCAGCGTCGACAGCGCGACGATCGCAACGGTGAAGATCAGGTCCTTCGTGTACAGCTCGAGGGACTTGTCGAAGTGCGCGAGCGTGAAACCGCCGCCGGGCGCGCGAAAGGCGCCGACCGCCGAGAGCAGCAGCGGCACGACGAAGAAAACGCCGACGACGAGAAGCGCCGGTGCGACGAGCGCGATCGCCGCCCAGCGGCCGCGGCCGCCCGGTGGCGCGGAGACGATGGCCCCGTCCGCTAACGTTGCCATCGTTACCCGATCACTTCAGGACGACGCGCTCATAGCCTTCGACGATGTCGGTGAAGTACTGCGACAACGGGAACGGCCGGCCATTCTTCGACAGGTCGGCGGGCGAGATGTCGGTGAACAGCTTGTTCCATGCGGCGGGCTCCATCTTCGACTGCACGTATTGCGGATCGATGCCCGGATACCAGTTGAACTGCTTGACGATCCCGTCCGCCTGCACTTCGGGGCTTTCAGCGAAGTCGATGAATTTCTTCGCAAGCGCAGCGTTCGCCGCTTTGGCCGGGATCACGTAATACATCGGCTGGCCGGGCAAACCTGGAGACGGCAACGCGAGCTTCACCTTCGGATTCATCTTGCCGTCCGCCATCCAGGTGTAGAACATGTCGACCCACACCGGGCCCATTGCGATCTCGCCGCGGTTCAGCATGTCGAGCGTGCCGGCGTTGCCCGGCGTCATTACCACGTACTGATTGAAGTCCTTCAATCCCGCGAGCGACTTTTCGATCGTCGCCTTGGCATTCGGATCGTACGGACCCTTCTCGAGCTTCTCACCCATGCCGCTGTTCGCCGCGACCCATCCCATGACGAAGCCGACGCCGGACATGCCGCCCTTGACGCCGTTGTAGCCGAATTGCTTCGGATTCTTCTTCACCCAGTCGTTGAGCTCGGTGAAGCTCTTCGGCGGCGTCTTGACGAGGTCCGGGTTGTAGGCGAATGCGATCTGGCTGTGGAACATCGGCAGCACGTAGCCGTCGACGTTGGCGCCGAGCGCGTTCTTCGCGGTGTCGCGGGAGACCAGCTTGCCGGCGGCGATGTCATTGCGGTACGGCATCAACAGCTTTTCATCGACCATCGTCGCGGCGCCGCGCTGGTGCACGACGGCAACGTCCACGTCCCACGTAGCTGAACCGGCCTTCTGCTGCGCGGACAGCTTCTCGTAGATCTTCTGTGAACCGGAGTCCCCGGGACCGGTGCCGACCGCGCGCACCTTGACGCCCGGGTTCATCTGCTCGAACTTGGGTCCCAGATAGTTGTTGACGTAATCGACCATGTTCTGGTCACCGGCCGAGACGACGTTGAGCGTCGTCTGCGCGGCCGCGGGCGCGGCGGCAACGACGCCGAGCGCTGCAACGGATAGCAGCATGCGGAACTTCATGGACATCTCCCGAATCGTGGATTGAGTCATTTGCGAGCCCTGATGCAACTTCACCCGCCAAAGCTTCGTCTGGTCAGTTCGAGCCCGATCAGGTTCTGGCAGCGCGCGGAAACAAGAGCAGCGCATCGCGAGGAACGACGACCGCAACCGGCGCGCCCTCGTCGATGCGATGCGACGCGTGAGCCCAGACGTCCGCGCCGTCCGTGCGCACCCGATACCGATAACCCTGCCCGACATAGAGCGTCTGTATCACCTCGCCCGAAAGTTTGAGATCCGTCGCACCCACTGCTTCCCCGGGCGCGTCGATTCGCGCGACGTCGCTGCGAAAGTGCGCCGTCACGGGCTCGCCCGCGGGAAGCTCCTTCGCCCGGACGAGTGTGCCGTCGCTTGCGCGCGTGAGCGCGATTGCATTGTCCGCACCCATGAACCCGGCGACGAACGCCGACGCGGGCTGGTGGAATATCTGCTCGGGCGATCCGTACTGCACGACCTTCCCCGCATCCAGCACGGCGATGCGATCGGCGAGCGTCAGCGCTTCCTCGCGATCGTGCGTGACGTACACGGCGGTGATGCCGATGCGCTTCTGCAGCGCGCGCAACTCATGCCGCAGCTCGATGCGCACCTTGTAGTCGAGATTCGACATCGGCTCATCGAGCAGCAGCAGCTTCGGGTCCACGGCAAGCGCACGCCCGAGCGCAACCCGCTGGCGTTGGCCGCCGGACAGTTGCGTGACCGGTCGCGGTCCGAATCCCTGCATCTGCAGCAGTGCCAGCATCTCGTCAATGCGTCGCGCGATGACGTCCTTGGATGCGCCGCGCATCCGCAGGCCGTATCCGATGTTGCCGGCCACGCTCATGTGCGGCCACAGCGCATAGGACTGGAACATCATGGCCGTTCCGCGCTTTTCGGGCGGCAGCCCGGTGATGTCGCGGCCCTCGACGCGAATGCGGCCCGCCTGCGGCGTGACGAAGCCCGCGATCGATCGCAGCAGCGTCGTCTTTCCGCAACCGGAGGAGCCAAGCAACGCGACGAGTTCTCCGCGCGCGACGTCGAGCGTGACGTCGGACAGCACGCGCGTGCCGTCATAGGCGACGGACACGTTTTCGATGGCGAGATAGGGAGGCATGTCGAGCACGGGCGATTCTACTCGCGCAACGCGCGCGCTGGTGAACGGCCGTTCGTCCCGTGACACTGTTTGCTGCAGTGCAAAACGCCAGCCTGCTCGTCCGAAGTGCTCTCCGCCACCCGGGGGGCCCGGCGCCGAAGCTGATGCGCTACTTGCGCGGCCTCACGCGCATCGGCTCGTCGTCCTCGTCCTCGTCGTCCTCATCGATGTCGTCGCCGTCATCATCGTCCGGCGGGTCGCCGATCGGCGTTTCGTCGTCATCGTCGTCGTCATCACCAGGTCCGATCTGGAGGCGGGAGTCCAGACGCGCGACGAGCCCGTTCCGTGCCATCGTCGTCATTGGCTTGGAATCCGCAAGTTCTGCCCCGGATAGATCTTGTCCGGCGATTTCAGCATCGGCTTGTTCGCCTCGAAGATCTTCATGTACTGGTTGGCGTCGCCGTAGAACTGCTTCGAGATCTTCGACAGCGTGTCCCCGGAAACGACCGTATAGAACTTCGCCTCGGGGGCGCTCTGGTCGACGCTCATCATGTCCTTGACAGCCGCCACGCCGGCGACGTTGCCGCAGCAGAGCACGATCTTTTCGCGCGTCACCTGATCGGGGGCGACGCCGAACACCGTGACCGTCGACGTGGCGCCGTCATACGTGACGGTGAGGCCGGTCGCCGACAGGTTCTGCGACTTGATGTAGTCCTGGATCGCATCAGCGGCGGCTGAATTCGCCGCCTGCGTGCTGGTCTGGTTCGGCGCCTCGGCGGCGGTTTCCTTTGACGCGGCGTGAGCTTGTCCGCGGCCGAACAGTTTCTCTCCGGCGTCCTTGACGAAATCGATCAATCCCATGATTGCTCCTTTGCCGAATTACTTGCGGATTGGCGCTGTCCAAACGTGCCCGCGCGGCGCTCGCGCAACGGATGGCGCCCAGCATACCGCAATGTGCAACCACCCGATGCGCATCAGCGGATGAAGGTCGCAGGATGCTCGGTGCACGCGCTTGCGATTTGCAAATTTTTCAAACAACAGGAGGCTGTTCATGAATCCGCAACAACAAGGCCGCACCGATTCTCCTATGCGCGAGCCGATGCCGCCCTTTCCCGAGCAACATCAGGAGGGCGTGGGCCTGGAAAAAAATCTCGACCCGCGGCCGCGCTACCAGGCAGAAAATTATCGGGCGGCCGGCAAGCTCGACGGAAAGGTCGCGCTGATCACCGGTGGCGACTCCGGCATCGGCCGGGCCGTGGCGGTGCTTTTCGCGCGGGAAGGCGCGCGCGTAGCCATCAGCTACCTGCCCGAGGAACAGCCCGACGCCGACGAAACCAAGAAGGCGATCGAAGCCGCCGGCGCGAAGTGCATCGCGATCCCCGGCGACCTTACCGATGCGCGGTTCTGCGATGACTTAGTCGAACAGACCGTCCGGCAACTCGGCAAGCTCGACATCCTCGTCGCCAATGCCGCTCATCAGAACCGCAAGGAATCGCTCGAGGACGTGACGGATCAGGAGTTCGACGAGACGTTCAAGACCAACATCTACTCATACTTTCGGCTCTCTCGCGCAGCGCTTCGCAAGATGCAGGCGGGCGGCGTCATCATCGCCACCAGCTCGGAAACCGGCATCATGGGCTCCAAGATGCTTCCCGACTATTCGGCGACGAAAGGCGCGATCAATGCCTTCACCAAGGCGCTGGCGATGAATCTCATCGACAAAGGTATTCGCGTGAATGCGGTGGCGCCGGGTCCGGTCTGGACGCCGCTCAATCCGGCGGACGACGGCATGACGCCCGACAAGGTCGCCAAGTTCGGCCAGCAAAGTCCGATGGGACGTCCGGCGCAGCCCGAGGAGCTTGCGCCGGCGTACGTCTTTCTCGCGTCGAACGCGGACTCCTCGTACATCACCGGAACGGTGCTGCAGGTCATGGGCGGCGAAACGACCGGCGGCTGAGGACCGGCGCGATCCACGAGCATCGTTCACTCACCGCAAGGGACGAGGGCTCGCTCGCGTCGTAAAGAAGGTACCTCACGCTACAATCCTTCAACGGGCATCTCGACCCGAGGAGGAAAGCATGAAATTGCAGCCATGGCTCGCGAGCGTGATCTTCGCGTTCACGTTCGCCGCGCACGCCGAGGACACGCTGAAGCTCGCGAGTGGCCAGCGCGGCAACTGGGACACGTCGATTGGGGAAGTCGGCCAGCGCGCGGGCATCTTCAAGAAACACAGCCTCGTGCTCGAGATCCTGTGGACGCAGGGCAGCGGCGAGACGCAGCAGCCCGTCATCTCCGGCAATGTGGACATCGGCGTCGCCGTCGGCGTCATGGGCGCGCTGTCTTCGTACTCGAAGGGCGCGCCGGTGCGCATCATCGGTGCGCAGACGACCGGCGCGCGCGACCTCTTCTGGTATGTGAAGAGCGAATCGCCGATCAAATCGCTCAAGGACACCGACGGCAAGACGATCGCCTACTCGACGAAGGGATCGTCGACCAACGGCATCGTGACGGCGTTCATGCAGCAATATCAACTGAAGGCGAACCCGGTCGCTACGGGGAGCCCTTCCTCGACGCTCACGCAGGTGATGTCCGGCCAGGTCGACGTCGGCTGGTCCGCACCGCCGTTCGGACTCGATCAGCTCGACGAGAAGAAGATCCGCATCATCGCAAGCGGCAACGATGCGGACGTATTCAAGGGCCAGACGGTACGGTTGCTGATCGCCAACGCCCAGGCGCTGCAGGCGAAGAAGCCAGTGTTCGAGCGGTTCATGAAGGCGTATCGAGAAACAATCGACTATATGTACAAAGACCCCGCCGCGCTCAAGGTGTACGCCGACTTCGTGGGAATTTCAGACGCCAAGGCGAAGCGCACGCGCGACGACTTCTTTCCGCGTGAAGCGGTTGATCCGGACAGGATCGTGGGGCTGGACCAGATCGTGAAGGACGCCGTCGAGCTCAAGTTCACGTCAACGCCGCTCACCAAAGAGCAGCTGGCCGAGCTGGTGCAGATTCCTCCGCGGTAACTGCTTGCCGACGCTGCCGCCGCCTCCCGGCGTTGCCTCGGCGCACGCGATGTCCGCCGCGCGTGCAACCGGGGCGCCGGTGCTCGCCGTCGCAGGAATCGTCAAGCGTTTCGGAGCCGGCGACGATGCACTGCTCGCCGTCGATCGCGTGTCTTTCGATGTCGCACGCGGCGAGTTCGTTTCGATCATCGGACCATCGGGCTGCGGAAAATCGACGCTGTTCAACGTCATCGGCGGCCTGCTCGGCGACTTCGAGGGCCGCGTCACTGTCGATGGCCAGCCGGTCTCCGGCACGCATCCGGCGATCGGCATGGTGTTCCAGGAAGAATCGACGTTTCCGTGGCGCACCGTCGTCGACAACGTCGCCTTTCCGCTCGAGCTCGCCGGCATTCCCAAGCGCGTACGGCACGAGCGCGCCCGGCACTTCGTCTCGATGGTTGGCCTCGACGGATTCGAGCGGCGCTATCCCGCTGAACTGTCCGGCGGCATGCGCCAGCGTGTCTCGATTGCCCGCACGCTCGCATCGGAGCCGCGCATCCTGCTGATGGACGAGCCGTTCGCCGCGCTCGACGAACAGACACGCCTGTTGCTGGGCGACAAGGTGCTGCAGATCCATCAGGCGCTGCACCAGACGACGCTTCTCATCACGCATAACATCACCGAGGCCGTGCAGCTCTCGGACCGCGTGCTCGTCATGACGTATCGGCCGGGGCGGCTCAAGCGCACGTTCGCCATCGATCTGCCCCGCCCCCGGACATCCGAGATCGTGGGCAGCGACGCGTTCGGCCGGTACGTCGCACACATCTGGAGCGATCTGCGCGAGGAAGCGAGCCGCGGCATCCACGACGACGAGCTCCGCGCGCGCGAGCGCGGCGAACACCGTTGACCATCGCACAGCGTATCGCTGCACGGTCGCTCGTTCCGCCTGCCGTCGGCGTTCTCACGCTAGTCACCGCCTTCGCCGTGCTCGAAGCGCTGATTCGCGTTGGTGTGGTGAACCGCTTCGTCGTTCCGCTGCCGTCGCAGGTGTTGGCCGCAATCCCGCGCATCGTCGCCGAGGAAGGCGTGCCGCATCGATTCTGGCAAACGACACAGGAAGCCATCGGCGCAAGCGTGCTGCTCGTCGTCGTCGGCGTCGCGCTCGGCATGCTGCTGTTCCGCTTCGACGTGCTGCGCAGCGCGTGCGAAACCTGGATCGCGGCGCTCGCATCGGCACCGATCGTGCTCATGTACCCGCTCTTCCTCGTGATCTTCGGGCGCAGTGCCACGACGATCGTGATGATCGGCTTCATCGCCGGCTTGCCGCCGGTGATCCTGAAAACGGTCGAGGGTCTCGCGGGCACGCGCCGGGTGCTTCTCGACGTGGGCCGCAGCTTCCGATTGAGCGAGGCGCAGCGCTTCCGCAAGATCCTGATGCCCGCCGCGCTGCCGACGATCTTCGTCGGAATGCGCGTCGGTCTGATCTTCGCGCTGATCAACATTGTCGGCGTGGAGTTCCTGATCAATTTCGGCGGCCTCGGCCAGTTGATCAACGAGCTGGCCGAGCGGTATGACCTGCCCGGCACCTATGCGGCGATCGGATTCGTCATCCTCGTCAGCATCCTCTTTTTCGTCGTGTGCGAGCGGGCGGAGGTATGGCTGCTGCCGCATCGGCAACGCTAACTGCCGCGTCGGCGCGGCGCGCGCGCGGTCTGCGCGTTGCGGGGGTGCGCATCGCGATTCTCGTTGCGTTGCTCACCGCCTGGGAGATCGTCGCCCGATCGGGATGGCTCTTCCGCGACGTCGTGCCGACGCTGCCCGTCATCGGCCGCGCGGTGCTGCGCATGCTCGCCGATCCCGCTTTCTACGCGAACCTCAAGGTCACGGCGCTCGAGATTGCCGCGGCGCTCGCAATCGGAGGCGGCGTCGGTCTCATCATGGGACTGTTGCTCGGCGGCAGCCGCTTCCTGTCCCGCGCATACGAGGGCATTGTCTATTACCTGGGGCCGACGCCGAAGATCATCTTCTTCCCTATCATGATCCTGTGGTTCGGGACGGGCGCGGGATCGAAGATCGCGATGGGCGCGCTGTCGTGCTTTTTTCCGATCGTCATCAGCGTAGCGTCCGGCATGCGCGAAATCCCGTCGGTGCTCATTCGCGTCGGGCAAAGCTTCCGCGCCAATCCGTGGCAGATGTCGCGCCTCGTATACCTGCCCGCGATGCGCGCTCCGATCGTCAATGGCGTCAGGCTGGGGCTCGGTATCGCGATCATCGGCACGCTGCTCGCCGAGACGAAGCTGTCGAACCAGGGGCTCGGCTACCTGGTCATCCAGGCGTACGCGACGTTCGACATGCCGCGGATGTACGCCCTGCTCATCATTCTCTTCGTGCTCGCGATCGGGGCGAACGCGCTCATCGGGCGCTACGGGTCGCGAGCGCCTGCGCGGTCACGATGACGCGCCGCTCCCACGACTCCCATACGCGGGCAAGTTGCGTGTCGTTGGTGGCGGCGGCCATCGCGGCCTCGCGGTCGTTCAGATACGTGACGTCACCCAGCGCGATCGCCTGCGCCTGCAGTCGCGCGTTGATCTCCGTGTAAACGGCGCGGTACACCGCCTGCTCGAGCGTCGCGCCGATGACCGTTACCCCATGACCGCGCATCAGCACCGTCGAATGCGGGCCGAGTGCGTCGGCCAGCGCACGGCCAAGCGCCTGATCGCGGATCAGCAGGTCGGTGTCCCCGGCCGCATCCCGGATTTCGAAGATCGGCGAGCCGGTGCCGAGAAACCCGCTCATGTGATAGATCGGGCGCAGCGGCGTTCGCGTCGCCGCAAATGGGATGACGCTCGGTGAGTGACTGTGCACGACGGCATTCACGTCGTGCCGCACGCGATAGATTCCCGCATGGATGAAGCGCTCGAGATACACGCGGCGGCCGTCGGCATCGAGCGCTTGTCCGTCGAGATCGAACGTCAATATGTCCGCCGGCGTCACGAGGGCCGGCGCCATGTTGCGCGCGAGCAGGAAGTGTTCGGCGGATGCGTCGTGACGCACGCTGACGTGCCCGAACCCGTCGACGACGCCCTGGTCGTACAGGATCCGGTTGGCAAGCGCCAATCGTTCGACCAGCGCTGGATTCGCGCGCGGCGGCGGCGTTTCTGCCGTGTTCATCCGAGCGCGATGTGCACGTTCTTGAGTTGCGTGTAGCTCGCGAGCTCGTCGAACGACTCCTCGCGACCGCTTCCCGACTGCTTGTACCCGCCGAACGGAGCACCGAGGTAATGGCGCCCCGTCGTGTTGATCCACACGTAGCCGGTCTCCACGCGCGACGCCATCCGATGCGCAGTCGCGAGGTCGCGCGTCCAGATCGAGCAGCTCAGGCCGTATTCGACTGCGTTGACGTCCTCGAGCATCCGCGCCTCGTCGGTCCACGGCAGCACGCACAGCACGGGCCCGAAGATCTCCTCCTGGGCGATCCGCATCGATTGCCTGACGCCGGTGAACACCGTCGGTGGCATGAAGAAGCCCTTCGCGATCTGCGGGTCTGTGGGACGCTCGCCTCCGCAGGCAAGCTTCGCACCTTCCTCCCGCCCCAGGGCGATGTAGCGCTCGACCTTGTCGAGCTGGGCAGAAGAAACGATCGCACCCATCGTCGTCGCTCTATCCGTCGGTAGGCCGGGCTTGAAGCGCGCGGCTGCAGCCACGATGCCGGCCACCACGCGGTCATGGATCTGCGCATGCACGAAGACGCGCGACGTCGATCCGCACGATTGTCCGCAC
>JBKPOL010000011.1:0-8424 GCA_046733075.1 Pseudomonadota bacterium
GTCTCCTCGTCGGCACGTCGGCGACCATCCTTGCAACGCTGCTCGGGACGCTCGCGGCGCTCGGCCTGTGGCGCGCGCGCTTTCCGGGCCAGGGCCTGCTGCTTGCGCTTCTCATCTCGCCGATGGTCGTGCCCGTGGTCATCATCGGCGTCGGCGTCTATTTCGCATTCGCACCGCTCGGCCTCACGGACGGCTACGCGGGGTTGATCCTCGCGCACACGACGCTCGCGGCGCCGTTCGTCGTCATTACCGTCGTCGGCGCGCTCTCCGGATTCGACCGAACGCTGCTGCGTGCGGCCGGCAATCTCGGTGCCGCGCCGATCACCGCCTTCCGGCGCGTCATGCTGCCGCTGATCCTTCCCGGCGTCCTCTCGGGAGCGGTGTTCGCGTTCGCCGCGTCGTTCGACGAGGTCGTCGTCGCACTGTTGATCGCCGGACCGGGCCAACGCACGCTGCCGCGGCAAATGTTCTCCGGCATCAACGACAACATCAGCCTGACGATCACGGCGGCGGCGACGATGTTGATCGTCATCTCGCTCGCACTGATGGCCTTCGTCGGCTGGCTGCAGCGTAGAAGCCGGCACCTGGCAATAGGCTGAACGCGCCCCGCCCGGGCGCACGCCGTCGCAACGATCGTTTGTCGCTGCGTTTGCGCTACGCGGCCACTTTCATGGCGACGATCGTCACATCGTCGTCGTTCGGCTTCGCCCCGGCGAAACGATCGAGTGCTGCGAGCACGCCGTCGATCAGGGTTTCCGGATCGTCACCGCGATGCGCGACGATCGCGTCGGCGAGGCGATCGACGCCGAAGAATTCGCCGCGTTCGCTGGTTCGTTCAGTGATGCCGTCCGTGTAGAAAACCACGATGTCGCCCGCGCCCAGTTTCACCTTGGTCTCGGCGAACGTGACGTCCTTCTGGATGCCAAGCAGCATGCCGTCTGCCTGCAGAGTGACGACGCCGTCCTTGCGCGCGTCGAGCAACAGCGCCGGCGGATGACCCGCGCTCGCGTAGCAGAGCTCCTTGCTCCGCGCGTCGAAGGTCGCACAACAGGCGGTCATGAAGAGCTGCGCCTTGCCGAGATCATCGAACAGCAGTGAATTGAGCTTCGCGAGGATGGGCGCAGCGCTTGGTTCGATCAGGCGCTCTGCGAGGAAGGTCGTCCGTGCGGCGGCCATGAGCAACGCCGCGCCGACACCGTGTCCGGACACGTCGCCGATGAAGCTGTCCACGCATGTGCGACCGCGCGGAAAGTACCCGAAATAGTCGCCGCCGACCGCGACTGCGGGAATGCACTTGCCCGCGAAGCGCACGCCGGCGAGCGACAGCGGATCTTCGGGCAGCAACGAACGCTGAATCTCGCGCGCAATGTCCATTTGTGCGCGGGACACGGCGAGCTCGACCTCCGCAACCCGTGTGCGTTCGTCCGCGATTCGGCAATCGCGGTCCCGCGCTTCGAGCCGCTCGGCCATCGTGTTGAAATCGCGCGCCAGACGCTCGAGTTCGCCTCCGCCACCATCGACGATACGGACCCGGGCGGCCAGGTCGCCGGAAGCAAGGCGATCGGTCGCGTCGATGACTGCCCGAACCTGGCGAAGAATGAAGACTTCGCTGCCGAACCAGGCGGCGGCGATCGCGAGGATCGTCACGATGCCGAGTCCCGCGAGGTTGCGTGCGAGGCGCCGATCGATGTCGGCGAATGCGACCGCTTTCGGGACGCCGATTGCCGCCTTCAAGTCCAGGCCGCTGATCAGTGGCGCATGCGCCCACAGGCGGCGCACGCCTTGCGCATCGTCGGCCTCGAATACGCCGCCTTCGCGCTGCTCCGACAACCGGGTCAATACGTCGCGCTCCGGCATCGGCTTGCCGATATCGTCGAGGACTTCCGGCAGCCGCGCGAGCACGATGCCGTTGCGATCGGTCACGACCAGCGTCGCCCCTTCTGGAAATTCGAGTTTGTTGAGCGCCGCCGTGAGCCAGTTCAGGCTCTGCGCGGCGAATACCACGGCGTCCACCTCGCCGGAGGCGCCGACGATCGGATACGCGTAGTTGATCGATGGGCGCTGGGTGATCCGTCCGATCTGATAGTCGCCGATCGCGAAAGCGCGCGTTTCCACCGCCGCCTTGAAGTAAGGCCGGTCGGCGACGTTGACGGGGGAGCGCATCGGAACGGCGCTGCAGCGTGTATTCCCGTCGGGTTCGGCAACCGCGAAATTCAGATACAACGGATACGCCGTCAGCATCCTGGCGAGAAAGGCGTTGCACGCCGCGAGATCGGACCCCCGCAATTGGGGCAGCTGCACGAATGCAGCGAGAAGCTGGCGCGCGGCCTCGATCTGCGCGGCCTGGTTGCTCGTCGCGATGCTGATCAGCCGCTGCGCATCCCGATTCACGCCAGCAATCGCAGCCTTGCGCTCGTCGGCCTGCGTGTAGAGCACGAGCCCGAGCCAGGGCAGCAGCACGAACGCGAGCAGAACGAGCAGTCGCGCGCGGAGACTCGAGCCCGGAAGGCTGTCAGTGCTGGAACCGGCGGCGATGCTCATGCTCGGGCGCCTGAGCGGCGGCGACATGCATCAGGACTCGACGGAGGCCATCAGCGACCGTGCGTAGGAAGGCGCGGTCGGCTCGTGCATGAAGTAAACATGAATTCTTTGCCACGATGTGGATGCGAGGCGCTCGGCCCACTCGCGCAGGTCCGCGTCGGCGTAGTTCTCAAGCCGCAGCCGTACGTAGCCGAACGGTGCGGTCTCGACGAGAGGCGGCGGTTCGTTGTCTTCGCGCTCGGACAGGCACAACGCGGCCCCGGCCGCACGGAGCGCCTCGTAGACATCGTCGGCGAACCAGCTCTGCTCGCGAAACTCGAATGCCGCACAGTGCCCTTCCGGGAGCAGCCCGAGAAACGTGGTGAGCCGCGGCAGGTCTTTCTTGAGGTTCGGCGGCAGCTGAAACAGCACCGGGCCTCGCTTGTCGCCGAGCGACCCTAGCGTCTTGTAGAGAAACGCGAGAGAGTCTGCCGCGGACTCGGCCTTGAGGCGCGCGATGTGCGTGATTCGTCGCGTCGCCTTAATGGCGAAACGGAAGTGCGGCGGCGTCGTCTCCACCCAGGACTCCAGCATCGTGGTCCTCGGCATCCGGTAGAACGTGTTGTTGATCTCGACGGTGGGAAGACGCTGCGAGTAATAGTCCAGCATGGCGTCCGGCTTCAGGTCGTCGGGATAGAACGTTCCTTTCCATTCCTTGAACGAATAGCCGCTCGCACCGGCGAGGAGTCGCGCAGAAGTCATCAACCGTGGGTTCGCACGAAGGAACGATTAAAGGTCCACACCGCGCTTGTTCCTCCATACGTCGACGAGCGACTGGAACTTCGCGGACGCAGGCAGCCGCTCATCCGAAAGCGCTTCGAGAAAGTCCGACAGTCGCTTGGACTTGACGATCGTGTAGAACGTCAGCGCCGCCGTCGGGATGAGCACGACGAGGAAGTAGCCGAGCTTCTCGAGCAGCGACGCTTCGGCGAGCGCGATCAGGTTCATGCCGAGGAAGCCGGTGGCCACGGTGCCGACCAAACCGAAAGCGGTGACCACGGTCAGCCGTACCACCGTGTTGGCCTGGCGGCGCAGCGTGTCGCTCTCGAGGTAGTTCGCCATGTCCGCGAGCTCCTCGCGGATCTCTTCGTAGAGTCGATCGGTCCCGAGATAGTTGGACGTCATCCGGTACAGCTCCTTTGCCTGGGGCTGGTCCGATACCTCGTGAAACCAATAACGGTGCGTGAAGCGCAGGAAGATCTCCCTCAGCTGGCGAATGGTTCGCTTGAACCGCTTCACGGACTCCGCGTCCCGGATGTCGAGGTGATTGAGCGCGTCCACCATGCGGTCGGACAGCATGAGCAGCGTCGCCTTGTGGATGTGCGGAATGAGGAACAGCAGGAAATACTGGTGTCGAAACTGTCCGAGCATTCCGCCTTCGCGATCGACGAAGAACGGATCGCCGGCATCGCCAACCATCGTGAATGCGTGTCCGCACGACATCAGGCGCGTCCCAGGCTTGCCTGCGCGGTCCTCGTCCCAGAACTGGTCGTAGCAGTAGCGGTCCTCGAAATCGCGCAGGTAGCGCGTCGAGTACGGCGAGCCTTCCGTGGCCCCCGCGCCGGTGACGAGTCCGAGGCGGACGAAATCCGTGCGCGTGAGTGCGCGCGCATTGTCCATCGCGATGTATGCAAGGAGCGGCATGCGGCTGTACTCGATCTGACGAAACCGGATCAACCCTTTCTCGTCGGAATGATCGGGTACGATCGGCTTCAGCAGGTAGGTCCAATGGGCGGAGAAGCGCGGCGCACGGTAGCGGCCAACGAATGCGAGGTAGCGCTCGCGCTGCTCGTAATCCGATGCCGCGAGCACGTTGCCGTCACGCCCGAGCCACTCCGCGCGCGCGAGGCAGTGGCCGCCGTTCCCGTCGTCATGCCAGTACGTCGGATAACCGCGTCCGAACCGATGTAGCGCGTCCTGAGCCTCCGCGAGCGACACGTCGCGTGCGCAGATCTCGACGATCAGGATGACGACGTCGATGTCGTAAAAGAAGCAGAGGTCGACGTGCGCGACGTCCATCGTGACCGGCGGCACGCCCGCTGAAAACTGCATCCGGACGGCAGTGATGTCCTTGCGGCGGAACACGCGAATCGGCGAATCGACCGCGCCCGCGCCTGTGCGTCCCTTGCCTTCGCCGTACAGGAAGCGGCGCACGTATGGCAGGAATGTCACGAACTCACTGTAGTGGCGCTGCTGAAATTCTTCGGGATTGCAGCTGAATTCATCGCGTAGCTCGCGCCAAGGATGGTCCGAATCCGGGGCGGCAAGCGCCTCCCAGTGTTCCTGGATCTGCGCATCCTCGCGGAGCGGCATCAGTTGCACGGGCCAGATGAGGATCTCCCGAAACTGACGGACCGCCTTACGTTGTGATGGGTCGCTGCCGGCCGGTGCAACTGCGACGGGCTGGTCCGTGACCCCGAGCATCGACTGATCCATGATGCGTCCCTCGCGCCTGTTCGTGACGGTCTTGCTCAGTACGGCCGGCTCATGCGGCAGCCAGGTAACGATGAATCAATGCGACGGCAGCGGCGCCTTCGCCGATGGCGCCGCCGACCCGCTTCACCGATCCCGAGCGAACGTCACCGACCGCGAAGACGCCGGGGACGCTCGATTCGAGCGCGGCGGGTACCTGTCCCGACCCAGGCGGCACGGCAGGTGCGCCGGTCAGCACGAATCCGTGCGCGTCGAGTGCGACATCGCAGCCTCGGAGCCAATCCGTCTCCGGGTCGGCGCCGGCGAACAGGAAGAGATGGCGAACTGCGCGTTGCTCGGAGATATCCGTCACGGCGTTGCGCCACGTGCACGCCCTCAGTGAACCGGCCTCGTCGCCATGCAACTGCGTGATCTCCGTGCGCGCGTGCACCTCGATGTTCGGCGTCGCAGCGAGCCGGTCGATCAGGTATTGCGACATGCTCGCAGCGAGGCCGATGCCTCGCACGAGAACGTGGACCTTCGACGCGTAGGCGGACAGGAACACCGCCGCCTGTCCGGCCGAATTGCCGCCGCCCACGAGCACGAGCTCTTCGTCTGCACACATCTTCGCCTCCAGGGCGGAGGCCCAGTACCAGACCCCGTGGCCCTCGAAGTCCGCAAGCTGCGGAATCGCCGGGCGTCGATAGCGCGCGCCGCTCGCCGCGACGACGGTCCGCGCGCGCAACGCACGGCCATCGGTGAGACGCAGCCGGATCTCGCGCCGCGCGTCGTCGTCATGGCATTCGAGAGCCTCGACCTGCGCAGGAATCATGATCTCCGCGCCGAACTTCTGCGCCTGCACGAAGGCGCGTCCTGCAAGCGCCTGGCCCGAAATGCCGGTCGGGAACCCGAGATAGTTTTCGATCCGCGCGCTCGCGCCCGCCTGCCCGCCGAATGCGCGGCAATCGAGCACGACGACGTGCAAGCCCTCGGATGCCGCATACACGGCCGTTGCGAGGCCGGCCGGTCCTGCGCCCACGACGGCGACATCGTAGACCTCGTCGTGGCGCTTGCTGTCGAGCATGCCGAGGCAGCGACCGAGCGTCTCTTCCGAAGGGCTCAAGAGGCTCGCACCGCTCGGGCATACGCTCAGTACGTCGTCCGCAGCCGCACCGTACTGCCGCAGCAGCTCGGCACCCGCGCTGTCGACGCCTGCGTCAAGAACGTGATACGGGTGCCCGTTACGCCGCAGGAAATTCTGCAGGCGCAGCATGACGACGGATTGCGGGTCCCCGATCAGCACCGGACCGCTCGCTCCCGATTCGATCAACGCGACGCGACGGAGGATGAGCGCGCGCACGATGCGCTCGCCGAGATCCGCCTCGGCGATGATCAGCGCACGCAGCGACGCGGGAGGAACGAGCAGCGCCTCGACATCCTCGTCCGCGTGCCCGTCGACCAGCGCGGGCCGGCCGGAGAGCTGCGCGACTTCCCCGAGGAAGTGGCCGGGACCCTGGCGTGCGATCGGCTCGTTGTGTCCGAGGCCGTCGCGTTGCGTGAGCATCACCGCTCCCTTCAGCACGACGAACATCCCGGGGCCCGGTTCACCGGCGGCAAAGAGCCGCTCACCGCGCGGGTACGCTCGAACCGTGCCGAAGCGGTGGATCCGCGCGATCTCGGCGGGCGTGAGTTGCGGAAACATCTGGTGGCGGCGCGACGCGAGCCCGGGAGCGGCGGCGTTGCCGAACAGGATTTGCGAGTTCGGGGTATCCATGACGAGTGCGGCGCGGAGGTGGCGCGAGTAAGCTCCTCCCTACGCGCATCTTAAATCGGTTCGTCCGGAGGAGGTCGCGAATGAGCGCGGCCAATTGCGAGTGGCAAGTCCTGCCGCAGGGCAGGCGGTCGGGCATCGACCCTGTCCTGACTGACGCCGAAAGCCTGCCGATGCTCCTCCGCGAACGGCCGATCTTGATGGAGTAGGCCGATGCCGCTCGCAACGCCTCTTCGGCCGGGAATCCGTGCGCGCTCAGGACGCTTTCCAACCGTCGATCGCGGAAATCGATCCAAGCAGGCGCTGCGCCTGCGGCGTTTCCTGTTCGCGAGCGCCTTCTCGGTACTCTACCTCGTGATCCTCGTCGTCTTCCACTCCCAGGACAAGATCGACAGCGTCACGCTCGCCCAGGCCGCGGCGATCGTCAGTGCGCTCATCCTCGCCTTCTGTGCGATGTTTCTCTCCGGTCTCAACCTGAGGTTCCCGGATGCGAGCCTCACCGCGTGGCAGTTTCTCGCGTCCATCTTCACGATGCTCTACGTCGCCTATCGCGCACCCGACACGCGCCTCGCGTTCACCGCGTTCTTCTTCGTCGCGCTGATGTTCGGCATGCTGCGTCACGACGGGCGGAAACTCGTCGTGCTGCTCGCCGTGTCACTGCTGTCCTTCGGGGCCGTCATCGCGTTGCGATATGTAAACCGGCATGACGTCGATGTCCTTCGCCTGGATGTGCTGCAGCTCGTCGTGATGGCCGTGACGCTGCCGTGGTTCATCTTCATCGGGGGCCACGTGCAGCGGCTGCGGCGCGGCCTCGACGAAGCCAGCATTCGCCTGGAGGACATCGAAGAGCGGGCGCGACGCGACGACCTTACCGGCGTGTACAACCGCCGCGCGCTGCTTGCTGCCATGGAGGAGGCCAAGGCGCGCGCCGACGCGATCGGCGAACCGCTGTCGATTTGTGTGATCGATCTCGATCTCTTCAAGCGGTACAACGACGAATTCGATCACCTGACCGGGGACGAGGTGCTGCGCGCCTTCGCACTCGCGGTGCAGCAGGAGCTGCGTGCGACGGACGTGTTCGGGCGCTACGGCGGAGAGGAGTTTGTGCAGATCTGCCCACACACCACGCTCGCGGGCGCGATGGCCGACGCCGAGCGGCTGCGGACACGCATCAGGGAGCTCGAGTTGCCCATCCCGCGGTCACTCGGTCCGCTCACCGCTTCCGTGGGCGTGGCGCAATACTCGCCGGGCGAGCCGATCATGCAGACGTTTGCGCGTGCGGATGGCGCGCTTTACAAGGCGAAGCAGCGGGGGAGGGATCGGATAGAGAGCTGAAGGGTTGCTGCGGGCCAAAGTTTCGGTCCCAGTGCGGGCCAAAGTTTCGGTCGCGGTAATTTTCGAATCTTGCGGGCGCCTGTGCTTACGTTGTTGCGAGTAGCCGCGTGCCGCTCCCACGATACTTCGGCCCGGTTGGCTTCCACGATCGGCTCGGGAGCGGCCCTTCGCCGATCGTGCAGAAACCACGGAGCGCGTCGCTCGAGACTCGCTCCGCTCGCCGCTCAGTCACGCGCGCTTGCAAGCCTAATGCCGCGCGTGTGAGCCGGCGTCATCCCTATACGTAATTGGACCTTGGCGGCGCAGCTACACAAACGTTTTTGGTC
>JBKPOL010000012.1:0-8906 GCA_046733075.1 Pseudomonadota bacterium
AGCGTTGTGGGCTGCGATGATGGCTCGCGGGGCCTTGAGTTGTTTTTATTATTAGTTTTCAACGTGTTAATGTAGATTGTGGCGGAGAGATAGGGATTCGAACCCTAGATACGCGTAAACGTATACCTGATTTCGAGTCAGGCGCCTTCGACCACTCGGCCATCTCTCCGATCGATCGAATTATACCGTGACGTCACGTCGCTTTCCGTTCGAGCGACCTCACTTGACACCTGCTCGCATTTAGAGCGCATAATTTTTGGAAAGATCGTTAGGAATCGAGCGGCGCGCATCTCGCGTGCTGCAGAGGGAGGTCAACAATGGCAGTCGTTCGTCAGTTCATCGCGCGCATCGGCGTTTGCGTGGCGTTCGCACTGTTTGCGATTCCCGCGCTCGCCGACGAGGTCACCGTCCTCTGCAATTTCGAAGTCGACTGGTGCGAGGCGCTGAAGTCCGCCTACGAAAAAACCACGGGCGATAAGGCGGTCTTCATCCGGAGGACCGACGGCGAGAGCCTCGCGCAAATTAGGGCGGAACGAAGCAACCCGCGCGCCGACGTATATCACGCCGCAGAGTCGGCCTCGGCCAAGCAACTTGCGGCCGAGGGACTGCTCGAGGCGTACAAGTCGCCGCGAGTTGCGGAACTGCACGACTGGGCGCAGCGGATCGCCGAAGAGAACAAGTACTTTCAGACGCCGATCTATACCGGCGTACTGGGCTTTGGCTACAACACCGAGTTGCTCGCCAAGAAGAAGCTTCCGGAGCCCAAATGCTGGAAGGACCTCGCGAACCCCGCTTACAAGGACGAGATCCAGATGGCCAATCCCGGATCATCGGGCACGGCATTCAACATGGTCTCCACGATCCTGCAGATGTTCGGCGAGGACGAGGGGTTCAAATTCCTGGCCGCGATGAACAAGAACGTCAACCAGTACACACGCTCGGGCAGCGCGGGCATCCGCGCCGCGGCGAAGGGTGAGACGACGATCGGGATCACGTTCCTGCACGATTCCGTTGCCCAGACAGTGCAGGGTTATCCAATCAAGACCGTGTCTCCCTGTGAGGGCACGGGCTACGAGATCATTTCGTCGGCGATCATCAAGGGTGGTCCCAATCCCGAGGGCGCACGCAAGTGGATGGACTTCGTGCTGTCTCCCGCCGGGCAGAACGTGGCCGTGACAGTGAACAAGTTTCAAATTCCGTCGAACAAGAACTCGCAAACCCATCCGATGGCGCCGAAGCCCTCGGAAGTGAAACTGATCAAGCTCGACCTCGACAAGTACGGATCGAAGGAAGGTCGGGACCGTCTACTCTCCCGCTGGGAGAACGAGGTATTCAAGGCGCCGAAGTAGTCGCGCTTGCGCCGGGCCGCAAGGCGGCCCTGTCGCAACTCGTGCGCCCGGCCGTGGTCCTGTGGATCGCGGTCGGCTGGATTGCGTTCGCAGCCCTGCCGTGGAATGCCATCTCGGGCCAGGGCTTCTTCGCCTTCAACTGGCTCGCGCCGTACCCACGCGACGTTCGTGTCGCGCCAGGTGCAGTGCAGCTCGTGCAGTTCGCGCGCCTGTGGCTGCTCCCGGTGCTCGTCGCGCTTGTGCTGCCGCTCTTCGCCGCGAGTCGCGCCACCGATGATCGAACCGCATCGTCGTTACTGATCGCCGGTGGAATCACGGGGCTCACGTCGATCACGCTGATTGCGCTCGCGATCGACATCACCGGCTGGACGTGGAAGCCGCTCGCCGATGTGTTCGGTGACCTGCGTGGGCGGCAGCAGGGACTCGGTTACGGCGCGCTGCTGGTTGCCGCATCGGCGCTCATGTATCTGTGTCAGGGCGTGGCACTGCGCGGCTGGGTCAAGGGTGACGCGTTCGTCGCGGGGGCGATCGGTGGCGCCGTGGCGCTCGTCGGCTTGTTCACGCTGTATCCGATCTCACGCCTGCTGGTGCGCGCTTTTGTCGACGCCGACGGCAACGGCTCGCTCGCCGCGTTCACGGCGCGTATCGGCACGAGCCGCATCTTCGGTTTCGGCGGTGTCGTATCGAATACGCTGCAGCTCGGCATGATGACCGCAACCTCGGCGACGATGCTTGCGCTTGGCTTCGCTTTCGTCGTGACGCGAACGCGACTGCCGGGACGACGGCTCGTCGGTACGCTCGCCGTGTTGCCGATGATCACGCCGCCCTTCGTGATCGGTCTCGCCCTGATCATGCTGTTCGGCCGTTCAGGCGCCGTCAATGCATTGCTCGAGAGCGCGTTCGGCATCCACCCGACACGCTGGATCTACGGATTGCCGGGCGTGTGGCTCGCGCAGACGCTCGCGCTCACGCCGGTCGCCTATCTGGTGCTGGTCGGCGTGGTCGACGGCATCAGCCCGAGCTTCGAGGAAGCCGCTCAAACCCTGCGAGCATCACGGTATCAAACCCTGTTCACCGTGACACTGCCGCTGATGGCGCCGGGCCTCGCCAACGCATTCCTGATCGTCTTCATCGAAAGTCTGGCGGACTTCGGCAATCCCTTGCTGCTCGGCGGCAACCTGGAGGTGCTCTCGGTCGCGATCTATTTCGCGATCGTCGGCGTCCAGCAGGACCCCGGTCGCGCGGCCATCCTCGCCATCGTGCTGCTCGGCCTGTCGCTCGCGTTGTTCGTGATTCAGCGTCGGCTCCTCGCCCGACGGAGCTTCGTCACAATGTCCGGCAAAGGTGACGGCGGCCAGCGCATTGCGCTTCCGCGCGGAATCACCGCCGTCGCGGCCTCGCTGACGCTGCCGTGGGTCGTGCTTGCGGTGGTTGTCTACGCAATGATCCTGGCGGGCGGTTTTTTCGAGAAATGGGGACTCGACCATGCGCTGACGCTGCGTCATTACGTGACCGCGTTCGGCGTCGAACGCGGTCCCGACGCCCTGCGACTCGTCGGTGGCGCGTGGAGCTCGATGCTGACCACGCTGAAGATCGCTATCGTATCCGCGCCGCTCACCGCATCGTTTGGCCTGCTGATCGCGTACCTTCTCAATCGTCACCACTTTACCGGCAAGGCCGCGTTCGAATTCGTCACGATGCTTTCGTTCGCGATGCCGGGCACGGTGGTCGGCATCGCGTACATCCTTGCCTTCAACGCGCCGCCGATCGAGCTTGCCTATACCGGCATCATCCTCGTCGCATGCTTCGTATTCCGCGACATGACGACGAGTCTTCGCGCGGGGCTCGCTGCACTCGCGCAGATCGACCCGAGTCTCGACGATGCGTCGGCGACGATGCGCGCGGGGTCGCTTGAAACGATCCGTCGCGTCCTGCTGCCGCTGATTCGTCCGGCCATTGTGGCAGCGCTGATCTACAGCTTCATCAGTGCGATGACGTCCATCAGCGCGGTGATATTCCTGACGAGCCCGCGGTTCGACATGGCGACGGTGAACATCGTCGGACGCGCGGAAGTCGGCGAGTACGGCTACGCATCCGCATACGCGTCCGTATTGATCGTGCTGATGGTGCTCGCGGTGCTCGCCATTCGGGCCATCGTCGGTCGGCGACGCCTGGCTGCGCGGTCGCTCGTCGAGGTGGCCTGACCCCCGGCGCTTTCGCAGCAGCGGTCAGGGCGAGAAGCCGAGCTTATGGCGCAATCGCGACGGCAGTTCCCGATTTTGCAGAGGCGACCGCCGCATCCGCGATCGCCAATGCGCGCCGGCCATCCTCGAAGCCGATCGATGGCGCGCGGCCCGCAGTGATTGCCTCGATAAAGGCGTCAAGCTCCAGCGCGTAGGATTCCGCGTAGCGCTCCGTGAAGAAGCGAAGAAGCGGATCGCGTCGAACTCCGTCGGCGGTAAAGCGCTCGAGCGTGGTCGGCTGCCGGTTGTTTGAAACCAGCATGCCGCGCTCGCCGAACACTTCGATGCGCTGGTCGTATCCGTACACCGCGCGGAAGCTCGAGTTGACGTGGACCAGCGCGCCTCCCGCCATGCGCAGCATGACCATCGCCGTGTCAGGATCGCGATGCGGGTTCTCCGCGGTGTCCAGCATGCAGGATGTCCTCGCGACGATCTCGACGGGTTCGTCCACCGTCAGCCAGCGGACCATGTCGAAGTCGTGGATCATCGTATCGTAGAAGATACCGAACGGCATGTCGGCGACGTAGTCCGGAGGAGATATCTCGGGATCGCGGCTGCTCAGGATCACCATCTCCGGCCTTCCGATTTCGCCCGCGCGGAGCGCGTCGAACAATGCCCGGTGACTCGGATCGTAGCGACGGTTGAATCCGACGTGGAATGGCACGCGGGTCGACTCGAGCACCTCCTTGCACGCCACGACCCGCGCCATGTCGAGGTCGATCGGCTTCTCGCAGAACACCGCCTTCCCCGCACGCGCGGCGCAATCGATGATCGACGCGTGCGTGCGAGGAGGCGTGCAAATCATCACCGCGCGCACATTTGAATCGGCGAGCGCCTTCGCGAGATCGTCTGTGGGCGTGCCCCCGTGCTTGTTGGCAAGCACCTCTGCGGCGGCGACGTTGATGTCGACGATCCAGCGCAGTCTCGCGCGAGGATGCGCGGCGATGTTCGCGGCGTGCAACGGACCGATGAAGCCTCCGCCCACCAGACAGAAGTCGATCATTCGATGCTCCGCCCACCTGCCGAGAACGAAGGGGGCGCCGGCGTCACGGTGAATCCGCACGACTCGGCAGCTTCCTTCAGATTGACGTGACCCATCCGCGCGTACGTGAGCGGATGCGCCTTGGCCGGATCCTGCTCCGCCTCCACCACGAGCCAGCCGGCGTAGTCGTGAAGGCGCAACTCTCGAAGCACTGCGGGAAGGTCGATCGAGCCGTCGCCGGGAACCGTGAAGATGCCGTCGAGCACGGCGCGCAGAAAACTCGCGTCGCGGCGAATTGCATCATGGCACACGTCCACGCGAACGTCCTTGCAATGGACGTGAGCGATTCGAGCTCCGTGCCGTCGCGCGACGGCAACCGGATCGCCGCCGGCAAACACCAGATGGCCGGTATCGAGGAGCAGCGCAACGTCCTCGGTCGTTTCCGACATCAATCGATCGATCTCGGCTTCCGTTTGAACAACGGTTCCCATGTGATGATGAAACGCGAGGCGCACTCCCCGGTGGCGCAAGCGAGCGGCAACCGCGTTCAAGCGTTTCGAGAATTGAGGCCATTCATGCTCGGCGAGCATCGGTCGGGCTGAAAGTGGCGCGTCCGGGTCGCCGTCCGTGCTCCCGTGTCCTTCCGCGAACACCATCACCGAACAACGCATCGCCGACAGCAAGTCGAGATGGCGCGCAACCGCCGCCATTTCCGAGTCGATCCCCCGCCTGCACAACTGCGCGCTGTACCAGCCGGAAACGAGCTCGAGTCCGTGACGCGCGAGGATCGGCGCGAGTACGTCGGCCTCGCGCGGGAACTTGCCGCCGAGCTCGATCCCCGCATAGCCTGCTTCGCGCGCTTCGGCAAGGCAGACCTCGAGCGGAATGTCACCGCCGAGCTCCGGCATGTCGTCATTCGTCCAGGTGATGGGATTGATGCCGAGCTTGATCGACATATGGCGCGCAGTAGGATTGCGGAAGCGCGAGTCAGATGAGCCCGAGCTCGCGGAGCTC
This sequence comes from Pseudomonadota bacterium, assembly GCA_046733075.1. Taxonomy (GTDB): domain Bacteria; phylum Pseudomonadota; class Gammaproteobacteria; order Burkholderiales; family Casimicrobiaceae; genus VBCG01. Next base: position 5,589 of record JBKPOL010000012.1, read on the forward strand.
GCGACGCAACAGTTCTGGAGACTGGAAATGAATCCCGTGCAGGCCCAGCCGGGTCGCAGCCGCGGCATTCGCTGGATTATCGTCGATGAAAACAGCCTCTTCCGGCCGAATGCGATAGCGGTCGAGCAGGATCCGGAAGATGCGTGGATCGGGTTTGATGACGCCTTCGTCACCCGATACGACGATGCCGTCGAATGCCGAAAGGAAATCGAAGCGAGCGGGTTGCGGCGGAAATGTCTCGGAGGACCAGTTCGTCAACGCGTAGAGCGGAACGCCCCTCTGCTTCAACTCTCGCAGGATGTCGACCGACTCGTGGATCGGTCCGGGGATCATCTCGCTGAAGCGCAGCCGGAAGGCCTCGATCAACGGAAGCTTGTCGGCGTGCAACGGGAGCAATTCGGCGACCGCATCGGCAAACGTGCGCCCCGCATCCTGGCGCTCGTTCCACTCGACGGTGCAAACGTTTGCAAGAAACGTCTCCATCGCCTGCTCGTCACCATCGAAGAGCTTGCGATACAGATGCCGCGGATCCCACTGCAGCAGCACGCCACCCAGGTCGAACACGACGACGCTCCGCGTGCCCTTGCTGCGGCTCATGCGGCGCGAGCACGGGGTGCGCCATCACCGAGCACCCGCCGGAGCAGCGCGACAGACTCCTCGACACCCGCCACCGCGCCCATCGCCGGGTCCTCGTGCTCGATCGACAGCACGCCGTCGTATCCGACCTCGGCGAGCGTTGCCACGAACGCACGCCACCAAGCTTCATCGCGCCCCCTGCCAAGCGTGATGTAGTTCCATGCGCGCGCACCGTAGTCGGTGCCTGGTGTCGTATCGATGACACCGTTGATGTCCGCGACTGCCGACTCGATGCGCGTGTCCTTTGCATGCACGTAATAGATGGCGTCGCCGAGTGCGCGCGCGGCTGCCAAAGGGTCGGCACCCATCCACATGAGATGGCTCGGATCGAGATTCGCGCCCACCGTTTCACCAACGGCGTCGCGCAAACGACCAAGCGTCGCGACGCTGTACACGTTCTGATGACCATGGAGCTCCAGGCAAAGCCGCTCGATGCCCTCGTTTTCCGCATACGCCACGAGATCGCGCCAATACGGTATCAGCGCCTCCTCCCATTGCCAGCGCACGATCTCGCGGACTTCCGGCGGCCACTCGGTCGTGATCCAGTTCGGATACGCGTCACCGGGTGCACCGGGGCACCCGGACATGAGCACCACGCGGTCGACCTCCATGAGCCGGGCGAGGCGAACGGTCTTTCGCGTAATGGCGTCGTGCCGTCGGCCCTCGTCGCCTGGATGCAGCGGATTGCCCGAGCAGTTGAGCGCGCTGATCGCGATTGCGCGATCGTCAAGGCGCGCGCGAAACTCCCGACGCGCGATCGCGCTGTCGAGCAGTGCATCGAGCTGCAGATGAGGCGCGCTCGACCAGTTTCCGCACCCGAACTCGAGCGTATCCATTTCGAGCCGTGCCGCAACGTCGACCATCGTGTCGAAGTCGAGGTCCGCTACGCTGTCGGTGATCATCCCGATCCGCATGGTCGTCCGCCCGCCTTGTCCAGGAGCGCCGTGGAGGCAAAGGACGCGAGTTTAAAGCACGTTCCCCAGGCGCGAAAACGTGCGTAGGAAAGGACTGACGCGCCGGTTTGCGTTGTACTGATCCGCAAATGCGGGTTTCTCGGGCAGATCGCGGGCACGGTTTAGCTGATGCTCAACATGTGCCGCTCATAAGCGAGATGGACATCGACAAATTCATGCCGCTGCCCGCGCGACGCCTCGTTGCATGGTCCGCGATGCTTCTCGCCACCCTGATGTCAGCGTGTGCGACGATGCCGCCCGGCACGACCTATCCAAAGGTCGAATCGACCGCGCTCGCGAATCCGCAGGACACGCCACTCGGCCGCAAGATCGAGCCGCGGGCGAAGGCGCATCCCGGCCTGTCGGCTTTCCGGCTCTTCGCGAGCGGAAGCGACGCGCTGTCGCTGCGCGTGCAAATGGCGGACAGCGCGCAGCGCACGCTGGACGTCCAGTACTTCATCTTCAAGGAAGACGACAGCGGCAAAATACTGATGAGCGCCTTGTTGCGAGCGGCACAGCGCGGCGTGCGCGTGCGTATGCTGATCGACGACACGGAAGCGCGCGGCCAGGACGACCGCGTCGGGTTGCTCGCGGGGCACCCTAACGTCGACGTGCGCCTATACAACCCGTTCTACTATCGCGGATCGCTCGGCCTGCTGCGTTATACGGAATTCGCGCTGACCGCAAGCCGGCTCAACTATCGGATGCACAACAAGCTGTTCGTCGCGGACAACGAGATCGCGATCGTCGGCGGCCGCAACGTCGGCGATGAGTACTTCGATTCGGGCAACGACGTGCAATTCGGCGACTACGACGTTTTTGCGCTCGGTCCCATCACCCGGCAACTGTCGAAAAGTTTCGACGAGTACTGGAACAGCTCTCTCGCAGTGCCGGTGCGCGCCTTACTCGGCACGATGCCGAGCGGGCCGAAGCTCGAGGCGTTCGAGAACCAGCTGAATGCGCACCTCGAACAGATGCAGGACAGCCCCGAGCTCAAGGCAATACGCACGGGCAACCCGCTTGCCGGCCTGCTGAACGGCGACGCCGGGGTGACGTGGGCCAAGGCCGAAGTGCTCGTCGACAGTCCGGACAAGGCCGCGGTCGACGGCGGCGACACCGTGGGCGCCCTGCTTCGACGCCGACTTCTCGAGGCTGCGAAGGATGTGCAAAGCGAGCTTCTGATCGTCTCGCCGTACCTGGTTCCCGGCGACAAGGGCATGGCACTGCTGAAGTCGCTGCGCGAGCGCGGCGTGCGCGTGCGCATCCTCACGAATTCGCTCATGTCCACCGACGTTCCGGCAGTGCATGCCGGCTACCGCCGCTATCGTGTGCCGCTGCTCGAGATAGGCGTCGACCTCTACGAAGTGAAGCCGCTGCCCGGCAAGCCGGTGCCGGGCGGCGGGATGCTCAAGGCGCCGAGCTCCGGACAATTCTCGCTGCACGCGAAAGCGTTCGTATTTGATCGCAAGCGGACGTTCATCGGATCGGCGAACTTCGATTCACGCTCGCTGAACCTCAACACCGAAATCGGGCTGATGATCGAGAGTCCGGACCTGGCCCGCCAGGTGGTTGCGAGGTTCGACGCCATCGCCAATCCCGCGAACAGCTTCGTCCTCGCACTCGACCGGCATGACGCCCGCGAAGAGCTGATATGGAAGAGCGTTAAGGACGGCAAGCAGATCGTCTACAACGACGAGCCGGGCGACGATGCGTGGCGTGAATTCAAGGT
>JBKPOL010000013.1:0-5950 GCA_046733075.1 Pseudomonadota bacterium
GAGGCAGATCGATCGTCGCTCCGACGAGCGACGACTCGACGCTCCACAGCGTGCGCTGGTCCGTCGCATCCACTGCCAACTGCCAGTCGGTCCGGCCCGCCACGCGGTCGAGCCACGTTCCGGCGTCGTACTCGCTGCGCACGCGTTGGAGATCGGCGGTTCCCGCCGCAGTCGCGCGAATGCGTCCCACCTCGGCTGAAAGCTGCAGTTTGACCGGCCCTCCGAGCGCTTCAGCGGTCAAGTCGGTCACGGTAACCGTTTGCGCCGTGAACGCGAGCGAACCGTCCACTGCATTCAACGCAGGAACGCCGACCAGGCGGACGTTGTTCGACCGGAACTCGTATCGACCGTCGATGGCGACCGCGGACGGATCCTTCAGCGGCAGATCGAACTTGAGCGTGAGTGTGCCGTCGCCAGTGGCGCTTGAACCCTGCGAGAACTTGCGCGTCCATTCGCGAATTGGCGTTTGGTCGATGAATGTGAGGAACTCGGCCGTCGGCCCACTCGCAGTTCCGACAATCTTCAACACGGGTCGCGCATCGTGAAAGTCGGGAATCTCCGCATGCGTGGCTGCCACCTGCGCACCGAGCATACCGGCGCTCGACGCAGTGATCGCGAGGTGGGTCCCATCGATCCGCACCTCGCCGACCATGTCGGTAACCGCCGGCCAGCGATCCGAATACTGGAGCGTGGTCTCCTGCGCCTTCGCCGCAAAAACGAACTGACCGCCCTTGCCGCTCACGAATGGAAACTGCGCCAGGTCGCCGTTCAGCGTAAGCCGGGCGTCGGTAGCGCTTCCCTTCACTAGTGCTCGCTTCACCCAGTCGCGGACCGCTGCGGGCACGCTGATCGGAAGGTAGCGATGCGTGGTTGCAACGTTCGCGCGCGTCAACTGCGCCTTGACATCGATCTCGCCCGGGCCGCGCGCGTGGGTTCGCCAGGTGCCGCCGGCGGTGCCAGCGAGATCGGTGTTGGCAAAGGCAAGGTCCTTGATCTGGAACTGCGTAGCGTCGCCGTCACGTTGCCACGAAAGGTCGCCGCGGAGCGTCTCGAACACCAGCGGATCGGCAAAGAGTCTTGGCAGCTGCAGCGTTCCGGATTGGCTCGCGAGATGAACCTGACCAACGCGCTCGCCCGCATCGATGTTCCCGGTGAGGTTGCTGCCACCCGGCGTCCGCTCGTAAGCGATGAACCCGAGGTTGCGGAAGTCGGCCTTGAACGAGTACTTCGTCGGCGCGTCGACACTGCCCGTCCATTGCACCGCGCCGTTCTCGAGAAGTCCGTGCGGCTCATAGCGCGCGATCTCGCGCCGCACCGCTTCGGGTAACGGGAGATTCGGTGCGATGACGGACAGCGGGCGCAATTCGAGCGCGTCGAACGCCATGCTTCCGCTAGGAATCTGATTATCGCGGCCGTCCTCGAGGGTCAGGGCGACGTCTGCGGGCCCGAGCGCGGCGCCATCGGGAAGGGCGAATGTCAGTTGTCGCAGCGTGACGTCCGTGCGAAGCGCCGTGCGCTTCCACTGGGCGCGTCCCGCGAGATGCTCGACCGATAACGGTGCGAGTCCTTCGCCAAGCGTGGCGCGCACATCTTCGAGCTCGACGTCCGCCGTCACCTCGGTGGGATGCGAATTCGCAAAGTCGGCCCACACGCGGAGGGCACCCTTGCCCGTGTCGAGCGGCACGGGAACCGGCAGCCACTCACGCCATGCGGCGATATCGGCGTAGTCGAGGCGTAGGTAGAGCTTGCCTTCGAGTCTCGACCAGTCGTTCAGCGCATGCCCCGCGGCGTCCACGCGGAGCTCGAGGGGACCCGCGATCTCCGGCGGCGGCACGCCGGTGAGGCCCGCGTGATGCCGCCCAAACCGCTGCACGAGTCGAAAATTGACGTGATCGAGCAGGAGCTGTGGCGCGCGCCGATAGTCGTCGTTCCAGGTAACGAGTGCATCGCGGACGACGATCTGCGGCTGACGCATCAACCAATCCGCGAACGCGACTTCGCCCGCAGATGCGTCCGTCTCCCGCTCGATGCCCGCGATGTGCAATCGACCCGTCGCATCGCGTCGCAGCGACAGGCGCGGTCCGTCCATGACGAGCTCTTTCAGCCGCAAATCGAGCAGTGGCACCGACGTCCAGGCGACCAGGAGGTCGACGCGCGGCAACGCGAGCATCACGTCGTTACCGCGCGCGGCGTCGCGAACGCGAAAGCCGCGTATCGAGAGCTTTGGGTTCCAGCCGTCCCAGCCTGTGAGGAGCTGATCGATTTCGACCGGTTGCCCAACGCGCTTCGACAGCCACTGCGCGATGTCCGCTTGCCGCGCTTCGACCTGCGGCAGGACGATGTGCCGAATCGCGAGAAGCAACCCAAAAAAAGCGCCGAGCAGGATCAGCGCCGACATCGCCGCGATCCGCAATGCACGGAGCGCTCGGGACGACATCGACGAAGTCGCAGGCATAATGAAGGATGTTAACGACGATTGTAGCGGAAGCGTGCGTCGCGAAGCGTAACGGCGTCCGCCACACCGTCTGCCCTTCCTGACGTGGACATCGACCGCGCGCTCGCGTTCAGCCGGTATGCCGAACGAACGCTGACGAAGGCGCCTACTCTGCGCGACGAGCTCGAGGCGACGCTCGAAGCGCCGTTCGACTGGACTTCTGCAGCTCGGTCGCTCGCCGCCCACAACGGAGACGGCGACAGCGTGGCGACCGCGCGCTCATTGCGTGCGCTGCGTGCGCGCGTCTTCCTGCACACGCTGCTTCGCGATCTCACCGGACGCGCGCCGCTCGGTGAAGTCGTGGTGACGATCAGCACGCTGGCCGAGCGTGCGCTGCGCGCCGCGGCCGACGTTCATACGCGCGAGCTCGCGGATGTGCACGGCATGCCGATCGGCCACGAATCGCAGGAAACGCAGCGTCTCGTCGTGATTGCGATGGGCAAGCTAGGCGGACGCGAGCTCAACGTGTCATCGGACATCGATCTCGTGTTCGCGTATCCGGAAGAAGGCGAGACGGACGGTGCGCGGCGCATCTCCAACCGCGAGTTCTTCGATCGACTCGGGCGCCGCGTCATCGCCGCACTCTCGCACGTCGACGCCGATGGCTATGTCTTCCGCGTCGACATGCGGCTGCGCCCCTACGGCGACAGCGGTCCCCTGACCGCGTCGTACGCCGCGCTCGAGCACTATCTGTTGACGCAGGGGCGCGCATGGGAGCGCTACGCATGGCTCAAGGCGCGACCCCTCACCGGCGAACGGCACGAGGAGCTCGCCGCGCTCGTCACGCCCTTCGTCTACCGCAAGTACCTCGATTACGACGCGTACGAAGGGCTGCGTGGAATCCATCGACAGATCCGCACACAAGAACGGCGGCAGGACCTCGCACGCGACATCAAGCTCGGCCCGGGCGGCATCCGCGAGATCGAATTCGTCGTCCAGGCGCTGCAGATCGTCCGCGGCGGGAGAGAGTCGGCGTTGCGATGCGCAGGCACGCTGCCGGCGCTCGCGGTACTTGCCGAGCGCGGCGTCCTTACGGCGCACGCCATGAGCGTCCTGCACGATGGCTACGTGTTTCTGCGCCGTCTCGAGCACCGCCTGCAATATCGGGACGATCGGCAAACACAGCTCATCCCGGATGATCGTATCGAGCAGTCGCTGCTCGCCGAAGCGATGGAATTTCCTTCACTGGACGACTTCGACGCGCGGCTGCGCGAACATCGGGAAGCGATCGCGGAGCAATTCAACGCGGCATTCGATGCCCCCGATGAGCCCGCATCGACGACGGGCGACGACGCGCGTTACGAAGAAGTCTGGGAGAACCGGGCATCGGCAGACGAGGCGGCGTCGTTTCTCGCACAGGCGGGCTTCGACGACGCAGCCAAGCTCGTGCAGGCGCTCGGGCGCATTCGCGCCAGTCGCCGCTACGTCCAGTTGCCGGCACTGTCGCGTGAGCGCTTCGACCGACTCGTCCCCCAGCTTCTCGCCGTCGCCGCCGACCATCGCAGCGTTGGCGCCCAGCCGAACGTCGTCGCGATGCGTCTGCTTGATCTGCTCGAAGCCGTAAGCGGCCGCAGCGCATATCTTGCGCTGCTGATCGAGCATCCGCCGCTGCTGCCGCGCCTTGCGGAACTGATGGGTGCGTCCGGGTGGGCGGCCGAATACCTGACGCGCCGGCCCCTCCTCCTCGACGAGTTGCTCGACGCGCGCGTGCTGCTCGCAGAGCCCGATTGGGCGGCATGGCGGAGAGAGCTCGATCGGCAGCTTGCTCAGCACGGCGCCGATGCCGAGGCCGCGATGGATGCGTTGCGACACTTCCAGCACGCGCAGACGTTCCGGCTTCTCGCACAGGATCTTGCGGGACAGATGAGCGTCGAACGGCTTGCCGATCACCTATCCGCGCTCGCCGACATCATCCTCGATGCCACGCTTCGCCATTGCTGGGCGCAACTCCGCGGTCCAAACGAACCGCCTCCACGCTTTGCGATCATCGGCTACGGCAAGCTTGGCGGGAAGGAACTCGGCTACGCATCCGATCTTGATCTCGTGTTTCTCTACGATGGTGACGCGGGCAATGGCGCGCAGGAGCAGTACGCAAGGCTGGCCCAGCGCATCAATACGTGGCTCACGAGTGCAACGGGCGCGGGCCGCCTGTACGAGACCGACCTGCGGCTGCGACCGGACGGTGTGTCCGGCTTGCTGGTGTCGAGTGTGACCGCCTTCGAGCGCTATCAGCGTGAGCAGGCATGGACGTGGGAGCATCAGGCGCTGACCCGCGCGCGTTTTGTCGCCGGTGACGCTACGATCGGCGCATCGTTCGAGGCGACGCGCGAGATCGTGCTCCGCATGCGGCGGGACAGCGCCGCACTTGCGCGGGACGTCGTCGAGATGCGCATGAAGATGGCCGCCGGACACGCCAATCGCACGATGATGTTCGACGTGAAGCACGACGTCGGCGGCATGGTCGACATCGAATTCGTCGTGCAGTACCTCGTGCTCGCGCATGCGCACGCGCATCCGCTGCTCACGCGCAACGCCGGCAACATCGCACTGCTCGAAATGGCAGCGGGCGTGGGTCTTGTCCGACCAGATCTGGCAGCGAACGCCGCCGACGCCTATCGCCAATATCGTCGGCTGCAACACAAGATTCGCCTGACGGGCGCACCGCATGCGCGTGTGGACCCTGAGCCCGAAGCCGCGCGGCGCGCGGTGGTCGACGCGTTATGGCAAGCCGTATTCGGCGCCTCGCGAGTTGGGGATGCACGCGGCGCGTCGATTCGCGCCTGATAAAATCGTTCGTTTGGCAGGCACGAGGGACGCTTCCCATGTCGATGGCCGACCGCGACGGATGGATCTGGTATGACGGCAGGATGGTGCCGTGGCGCGATGCAACCACGCACGTGCTCACCCATACGCTGCATTACGGCATGGGCGTCTTCGAAGGCGTGCGCTGCTACATGACGCCGTCGGGTCCCGCAATCTTCCGCCTGCGCGACCATACGGAGCGATTGTTCCGTTCGGCGCGGATCTTCGGCATGAAGATTCCATTCAGCATCGGGCAACTGATGGAAGCGCAGCAGGCGTGCGTCCGCGACAACCGGCTCGAGTCCTGTTACATCCGTCCGATTGCGTTCTACGGCTCGGTAGCCATGGGCGTGGCAGCAAAATCCAATCCGGTGATGGTCGCGATCGCCGCATGGCCGTGGGGCGCTTACCTCGGTACGGACGGTCTCGAGAAGGGGATCCGGGTGAAGACGTCGTCGTACACGCACCATCACCCCAACATAACGATGTGCGGCGCGAAGGCCGTCTGCAACTACGCAGTGTCGATCCTTGCCAACCAGGAAGCGACGCACGACGGGTACGAGGAGGCGATGCTCCTCGATCCGCAGGGCTACGTATGCCAGGGTTCGGGCGAGAACGTGTTCCTGGTGCGTAACGGGACGTTGCATACGCCGG
>JBKPOL010000014.1:0-2561 GCA_046733075.1 Pseudomonadota bacterium
ACCCGTGAAGCCGACGCTCGTGTTCATGCACCACCCGCCGTTCGCGACCGGCGTTTCCGCAATGGATCCGATGATGTGCCGGACCTCGCCGACCTTCGCATCGCTGATCGCGCGTCATCCCGAGATCGAGCGCATCGTCACCGGTCATTATCATCGGCCGATCGTCGTGCGCTGGGCGGGCACCCTCGGATTCGTTGCGCCGAGCACTGCACACCAGGTCGCGCTCGACATGCGCGAAGGCGAGCCGACGCGGTTGGTGATGGAGCCGCCAGGGATAGCGCTGCACGTCTACCGGGCATCGACGGGCATCGTGAGCCACGTCGTGCCGATCGGTGACTTCGGACCCATCCGCGACTTCGAGCTCGCGGCCGAATATCCCGGTCGATGACTTTCCGCTACGCCGAACTCCTGCGCGGCGCCGAAGCCATCGCTGCCCGCGCTGCGCAAACGCTTTGCGCGATGCGCGACGGTGCGCTCGACGTCAGTCGCAAGGAGCTCCGGGACGTTGTTACGGCAGCCGACCTCGCCTCGGAGCGCGTCGTCCTCGAAGGCCTGCGGGCACTCACGCCCGATGCCGCAATAGTGTCGGAGGAGGCAGGCGCGAGCGGTCCAGCCGGCGGCGGCTGCTGGATCGTCGATCCGCTCGACGGCACCGTGAACTACGCGGCCGGATTGCCGTGGTTCTCGGTCACGCTTGCCTATACGGAAGCGGGACGCACGCGTGCCGGCGTCGTTCATGCCCCGCTCGTCGACATCGTGGCGCGCTATTGCGAAGACGGCATCGCGACGATCAATGGCCGGGCCGCACGCGTGTCCGCACGCGACTCGCTTGCGGACGCCGTCGTATCGATCGTGCTCACATCGCATTTCAGCGATACCGATGTCGCGCGAACATCGGATGCGGTGTGTCGTCTCGGGAAAATCGCGCGCGGCGTGCGCATCATCGTGTCGGGCGGTCTCGAAATGACGCTGGTCGCCGATGGGCAACTCGATGCATTTGTGTCGCTCAAGGCAGATGTCGTGTCCCACGCCGCGGCGATGCCGCTCGTGCGTGCGGCGGGCGGTCGCGTCACGCGCCTCGACGGCACCGATGCGACGGACGACGACCTGGAACGCGTCGTCTCGAATGGGCGGATCCATGACGAGTTGCTCGCGTGCCTTCGCGACGTATGACGGCACCTTCGGGAACGCTTCAGCAGGGAACACCGTCGGCTTCGCCCCTTCCGCGTGAGCGATAGCGGCGCATCGGTGCTCGAGCGTGCCGTCGACACCGCAAAGGTGACGCGTTTCGTCGCGGTCGAGCGCGGCGCGCTCCTGCAGCTTCCTCGCATCGTCGCAGCGCTCGAGCACGGTCGCACCCTTCGCATCGTCGCGGATCCCGCCACGATGTACGCCGCGGGCGACGCCGTGCTCGCCGTGCTCCAGTCGGCCGGTTTCGTGCTCGAAGATCCGATCGTGCTCACCGAAGCGCCGCGCGTGAAGCCGCATGCGGAAACGGCGCGGAGCGTTGCGCAACAACTTGCCGCGACGAATGCGATTGCACTCGCCGTCGGTGCGGGCGTGATCAACGATGTGACCAAGTATGCCGCCGAAGTCGCCGGTGTTCCGTATGTCAGCGTGGCCACCGCCGCCTCGATGGACGGCTACGCGGCATCGGGCGCGGCGATGCTCGAAAACGGATTCAAACGGACGCTCGCGTGCCGTCCGCCGATTGCCATCGTGGCCGACCTCGACGTCATCGCCAAGGCACCGTCGCGCATGGCCGCATGGGGTTATGGCGATCTCGCCGGCAAACTCGTGGCAGGGGCGGACTGGCTGCTCGCCGATGCTGCCGGCGAGGATGCGCTCGCTGCCGCGCCGTTTGCGCTCGTGCAGACGCACGTCATGGGTTGGCTCTCGAAGCCCGCAGCGATTGTCGCGCACGACACCGATGCCCTGCGAGGCTTGGTCGAGGGCCTGCTCATTTCGGGATTCGCGATGCAGGCGCACGGCAACTCGCGACCCGCAAGCGGCAGCGAGCATCAGCTATCGCACCTGTGGGAAATGGACGGCGTCCAACGCGATGGCGAGCCCGCCGCGCACGGGGCCTGCGTGGGCATCGGGACCGTTGCCATGATCGCGCTCTACGAGTGGCTGCTCGGTCAAGACATGAGCGCCCGCGCCGATCACCTCGTTGAACTCAGCGCCCGTCCGGTTGCGAGAAACGTGGAGCGCGCGTCCTCCGCCGGCGCGAACGGGCGGATCGCGCGACCCGACGACGGCAGCGCCATCGAAGCGGAGTTGCGGGCGTCGTTTGCTGCACCCTTCCTCGTCGATAGCGCACGCATCGAGATGACGGCGAAGGTGGCCCGAGCCGGCCGACGTGAGGCGCGCGTTCGTGCGCTCGCTACGGCGTTGCCCGCGCTACGTGCGCAGATCGAGGCGACGCTCGTGCCGGCGAAGACGATCGAGGATTGGCTCGGTCTGGCGCAAGCGTCGTTTCATCCCGCGCACCTTGGAATATCGTCCGCGAAGCTTGCGCGCGACTATCGGCGCGCCCGACTGATCCGGCGTCGCTACAC
>JBKPOL010000015.1:0-10679 GCA_046733075.1 Pseudomonadota bacterium
GCCGAACGCCGTTGCGACGAGCACGAATTGCGCGCGCGCCGCGGGAATCGCAACCGCCATCATCGCTGCGTCGCGCTTCGCCGCCCCGATCATCGGCAGGATCCCCTGCACAAGCGCGACGAGCAGCGCGACGATCAGCGCGAAATGGCCGATTTCGGGAATCACTGCGCCGTCTCCTGCGAACGAGTCGAAAGAATCACTGCGCTGTCTCCTGCGGATGAGCCGAATGAATCACTGCACCGTCTCCTGCGAACGAGCCGAAAGAATCACTGCGCCGTCTCCTGCGAGCGAGCCGAGGCAATCACTGACGGGTTTCCTGCATGCTCGGGAGCGACATCGCCGATTTCTGTTGCGCCTTGGCGACCGCGTCCTTGGCCTCGGGGGGCATGTAGTTCTCGTCGTGCTTGGCGAGCACTTCCGTCGCGTGGAACGACCCATCGGGACCGAGCCGGCCCTGGGCGACGACGCCCTTGCCTTCCTTGAACAGGTCGGGCAGCAAGCCTGTGTAGGTGACGGGAATCGTCTGCGCCGTGTCAGTCACGCGAAAATGCACGGTAAGCGAATTGCTGTCGCGCTTGAGGCTTCCAGGCTCGACGAGACCACCAATGCGAAAGGGGCGCGTCTGCGGCGCTTCCTTCGCCACGACCTGGGAAGGTGTGAAGAAGAACACGAGGTTCGACTGGAAGGCGTTCAGCACGAGGGTCGCAGCGACGCCGAGGGCGACCAGGCCCGCGCCGATCCATGCGAACCTGCGATGGCGCGACTTCATCGGCTGCCCGGTACGCCAACCGCACTGGCACGCAGAGGCTGCTCGGGCGCGGACACGCGCAGCTCGTCCAGTGCCCGCTTGCGCCGCGCGCGAACGAATGCGACCTCGAGCGCGACCGCCAGCGCACACGCGCCGTACGACATCCAGACGTACCACGCGTAGCCGCCCATTGTGAAAAATTCGCTCATCGCGCTCTGTCCCCGGCCGGGCGCAAGTCGATCAGCGACTCGAGCCAGCTTGCGCCGCGCTCGCGCTCGAGGATGATCGCCTGCAGCCGAGACAGCACGACCGACAGCGTGTAGCACCACGCCGCCGCCGTCATGATCAGGATGCCCGCAACCATCGTCATCGCCATCTTCGGCGCCACCGTCAGGCTGATGGACGATGCCTGATGAAGCGTGTTCCACCATTGAACGGAGAAATAGATGATCGGCACGTTGATCGCGCCCACCAGCGCGAGCACTGCGCACGCGCGATCCGCGCGTCGCGGATCCTCGATGGCGTTGCGAAGCGCGATGATGCCGAGATAGAGGAAGAGCAGGATCAGCGTCGAGGTCATCCTGGCGTCCCACGCCCAGTAAGTGCCCCACGTCGGCCGCCCCCAGAACGCGCCGGTCCACAACGCGAGCGCGGCCATGAGCGCCCCGGTGGGGGCGAGCGCCTGCGCCATCATCGCCGAAAGGCGGGTGCCGAAACCGAGCGCAAACGCGCTCCATCCGGCCATGACCAGGTAGACGAACATCGCCATCCACGCCGCGGGGACATGGATGTAGATGATCCGGTAGGCGTCACCCTGCGTCGCATCGGGCGGGGCAAGCAACAGCGCCACGAACAGCCCGGCGCCGGCGAACAGCGCAGCAAGTACACCAAAGGCGGACGACATGCTCCCCGCGAGCGGATAGAACGAAACGGGCGAGGAGAAGCGGTACCAGTTGATCAGCATCGACTCGTTGCTATTTTACGCTCAGCACATCCCTTTCCGCCTCACGCGTGCATCTCCGGCTCGGCTCAGCACCTGCCTTTCCGCCTCTCGCGTGCTGCTCCGTCTCGGGCGTCAGGATGGCCCCGATCGGCGCGAAATCGGACGGAAGCGTGCAATGGATCGCGCTGCAAGACATTGCGCAGGCGCAACATAATCGCGCTGCGCGCCATGCTATCCGCTCACCACGTGGCGCATTGCCGGTTTCCCGGCTTGGTGGGCTCGTCCGTGGCTCACATCGTAATGAACGTTCGCAGGAACGATGTGATCCCTGCACAGCGCTGTTTTCGGGCGATACTTCGTTCGAGAACGCCTGTTCAGGCCCGAATCGATGGAATCGAAGGACAGACCCGACGCCGACGACCGCTGCGAGCACTTCCAGCTGGTCGGCAACCCGTCTCCCCGAACGAAGGGCTGCGAGGAGTGCATGGCACTCGGCGAGAAGTGGGTTGCCCTGCGCGTATGCCTGTCGTGCGGACATGTCGGCTGTTGCGAGGACTCGCCGCATGCGCATGCGTTCGTCCATTTCAAGTCGACCGGTCACCCGATCATCCGCCCGCTCGAGCGAGGCCATCGATGGACGTGGTGCTACATCGACAGCCGCTACTTCAAATGGATGCCCGGATCGACGGCGAGCGGCCCCGAACGTATCTCCGCATGGCTTCGGCGGCTCCGCGGGAGATAGCCGAACACAGTGCCTGAATCGCGGTCAGGGCAGGCTTCACGAAGCGCTGGACGAACTTGTCGGTGGCAGTCAGACGGCCTTTACGACGAAGCGCAGGACGACTCTGATCGGTCGCCGTTGGGCGGCCTTCACACACAAAGCCCAAATCGAACTGATCGGTCGCCGTCAGGCAGGCTTCACGAAGCGCAAAACGAACTTGTCCGTGGGCACTCTCGGTTGACCGGACGAATCATCCCGAGTATCCGCGGGGTTGCGCAAAAAATCGCCCTCGGCGTCGAGCACGAAGCCCGCCTTGCGCACCTCGTCGCGCACCACGGCCTCGTCGATCCGATGCAGCGTCTTTCCTTCGGAGATGCCCGTGCCCGCGCGCGCGGAGTGATCGACGATCACGTACCGGCCGCCGGGCTTCAGCGCCGCGAAGATGCGCGCGTTCATCTTCGCCCGATCCACGGGCAGATAGCTGATGTCATGGTAGTTCAGTACCAGCGTCACGACATCGAGCTTCGGGGCATCTTCCGGAACGGGATCCTCGAAGCCACGGGTTACGAGCACGATGTTCGCCTGCGGATGGTCGGCGAGGCGCTTGGTCAGCGCTTCGCCGGGACGGGGCGTCTGCGCGTACACGGTTCCGCTCGGCCCCACCGCCAGTGCGAGGAGCTGCGTCGTGTATCCGCCGCCGGCGGAGACGTCGAGCGCGCGCATGCCCGGCGTGACCTGCGCAAAAGCGAGGAAGTCGACCGGCTTCCTGGCAACGTCCGTCTTCCTGTCCTGGTCCGTCCGAATGGGGTTCGCGACGATGTTCTGCGCGGCCGTGCGGGCGTCGAACGACGGTGCAGTTGCGCAACCGCCCATGAGCACCCCCATCGAGCACCCGATGAAGGCGAAGATTTGAAGCAGGTATCGAGACATGCGATTGCTCCGGATGATTGCAAATGCCGCAGGATTGTTGATGTCGATCGCGCTGTCAATCGAGCGCAATCCGCACTGCCGAAGATACCGCGAACGGAACGGCGACTAGCGCCAGCAACAAGCCGGCGCCGAGCAGCGAAAAATGCGCGCCCGCCGACATGCCTGCGCGAACCGCGTCGACGGCACCGGCGCCGAAGATCAGCGCCGGCACGTAGAGCGGCAGCACGAGCAGTGCGAGCAGAGTGCCGCCGCCGCGCGCACCGAGTGTCAGAGCCGCGCCTACCGCACCGAGAAGCGACAAGATCGGCGTGCCGATCAGTAGCGCGAGCATCAATGTTCCGAGCACTGACGGCTCGAGCGCGTATTGCACGCCGAGGAGCGGCGCCATCAGGGCGACCGGCAGACCGGTCGTGAGCCAATGCGCGGCGATCTTGCCAGACACGAGCGCCGGGAGCGGACGCGGCGACAGCGCGATCTGCTCGAGCGTGCCGTCCGCGAAGTCGGCGGCGAAGAGACGCGGCAGCGAAAGCAGCGAAGCGAGAAGTGCCGCGGTCCATAGCACGCCTGGCCCGATCGTGTTCAGGAATTCCCGCGACGGTGCGGCGGCGAGCGGGAACAGCGAGACGACGATCACGTAAAACAGCAATTGAACGCCGAGCTCCGCTCTCGACCGGAGTGCGATCCTTACATCGCGCGCGAGCGACCACCCGAACGCCGCAAGGACCGAGCGACGCGCGTCGTCTTCTGCGCCCGTCGCCTCCGTCGCGCGCGTCTGGATCACCGTGCTCATCGGGCAACGACCGCACGGAGCGTAAGCGTCCGTTCCCGCGCTCGCGATACGGGCAGCGGTTGATGCGACGCCGCCACGCACAGGCCGCCGGCGTCGAGATGCCGCTCGAGGAGATCGCGCAACAAGGCGATTCCGTCCACATCCAGCGCGGTCAGCGGCTCGTCGAGTATCCAGAGCGGCCGCGCGACGAGCCGGAGTCGCGCGAGCCCGATTCGGCGTCGCTGTCCCTGCGAAAGCACGCGGACCGGAAGTCTTCCTTGCCGGCTGAGCGCGACCCAATCGAGTGCCTCCACCACCTGACGTTGCGGCAGGGCCGGGTCGTCGAGCGCGACCCAGCTCGCAAGATTCTCCTCGGCTGTCAGCTCGTCCTTCAGCCCCGGATGATGGCCATTGAACGCGACGGCATCGCGAAGTTGCGGATCGAACGGTCGCACTGCGCGTTGTCGCCAGCGAATCTCGCCGTCCACGGGTTGTGTCAAACCGGCAAGCATGCGCAGCAGCGTCGTCTTGCCGCTTCCATTGGGACCGCCGACGACAATGCACTCACCCCCGCGCGCGAACAACGCCACATCCGAAAACAGCGTGACCAAGCCGCGCCGTGCGGCAAGCCGTTCGGCCTCCAGCACGGCTGCGGGGGGCATCGACGACACGCCTACTGCACGACGTCGTTGATCACGATCGATATGTCATGCGTGCCCGGCTTGATCGCACCGCTCGTGCCGACGAGATCGCCGGATGCCGGCATTGCGTTGCCGGACTTCGAGATGCGCGCTTCGACGATGACCTCCGACGCCGTGGACAGGCGCGCCGTGGGCGCCATGGCCATCGAATCGTCGAGCTTGAACGGCCGCGGCAGATCGCCGGCGGTCGTACGCACTATTGCGAGCGGCATCCGCGGCCCCTGCGCGGCTCGGGCATAGATGAAGAGCGTGTCGTCGGGTGATGCACGCGCGCGGAGCTTCGGGTCCATCGAAACGTTGCCCGTGATTTCGGACGCGTTGCCCGTTGCACCAGCCGATCCGCCTGCGTTTTGCGCATTGGCGCGCGAATTCGACGCACCCGGCGATGAAGGCAGCGGGCCGGCCCGCGAGGCATTTCCGTCCTGCGCATTATTGGCATTGCCGGATCCCGCGATCGCCCCGCCGCGTTTCGCGGTATCCGCTTCCGCGATCATCGCAGCGACTTCCTTCGCTTCCTCGCTGCCCGCGGGATACTGCGCCTGCAGCTTGCGCCACTGTGCGATCGCCGTGTCGAAATCGCGACGGTAGAACGCCGCGGACGCCGCAAGCGACAGCGCCTTCGGGTAGTTCGGATCGAGCGCGAGTGCACGCGCGATCAGCCGCGACGGCTCGCCCTCGAGCGACTGGTTCTGTACCGCAAGCGCATCGGCCCAGTCCGCGAGCAATCCCGCATCCTCTCCGCCACGTTTCGCCGCCTGTTCGAACGCCGCGACCGATTCCGGGTAGCGTCCCATCGTCGAATAAGCGCGAGCGAGGAGGCGCCAGCCTTGCGGATCCTCGGGATGCTCCTTCATCCGCGTGGCGAGCGCTTCGACCATCCCGATGATCTCGTCGTGCGATTTAGGTGCGCGCGCATCGGTTGCCGCGATGGGACTCATCGCGCCGGGATTGCCGAACGCGGCATAGAGCCCGAGCGCCGTCACGGGCAGCGCCGCCGCGAGTACGAGCGCCGCCACGTACGGCGAGCGCGTGGACGGCTGATTCGACGGCGACCCCTTGTTCGCAAGCTCGGCGCCGAGGCGTGCCGCGAGCTCGTTCAGGCTCGCATCGCGCTCTTCGCGTGTGATCGCGCCGGCCGCCCATTCGGCATCGAGCTGGCGCTTCTGATCGCGATAGACGTCGGTCGTCGCGCCATCCTCGGATTCGAGGACATCGGTCGCGCGCGTGCGGAGCAGAGGCCAGACGAGCGCAGCCACGGTGCTCCCGACGAGGAGGAGGGCGACGAGCCAGAACAGCGGGCCGGAATGAATCAAGCAATCTCCGCAGGTGCGAGGGGCCGAGCGAGCAGGTGCTGACCCCAGGATGAGCACGCCTGCCGGACCCGGGCATTATAGCGACGCCCTTCGTGCTCTTTCGGTGAAGAAAGCGGGCCGGCGCTATCATGCGCGCTCGCCTACGACCGTTGGGCGCGGGAGCCTGCTATGTCTGATCAGGATCAAAACATCCGCGAAGATTCGCTCGCATATCACCGCCGCCCGCCCGCCGGGAAGATCGCGCTGCTGCCGACGAAGCAGCTCACCAATCAGCGCGATCTCGCGCTTGCCTATTCGCCGGGCGTCGCCGCAGCCTGCGACGAAATCGTTCGCGATCCCCGCGAAGTGTCGACGCTTACGGCGCGCGGCAACCTCGTCGGCGTCGTCACCAATGGCACGGCCGTGCTCGGCCTCGGCAACATCGGTGCGCTCGCCGGCAAGCCGGTCATGGAGGGCAAGGCGGTCCTGTTCAAGAAGTTCGCGGGCCTCGATTGCTTCGACATCGA
Organism: Pseudomonadota bacterium; assembly: GCA_046733075.1. GTDB lineage: Bacteria > Pseudomonadota > Gammaproteobacteria > Burkholderiales > Casimicrobiaceae > VBCG01. The sequence goes on from JBKPOL010000015.1 coordinate 6,632, forward strand.
GATCGACGAGCATGATCCCGACAAGCTGGTCGACATGATCTGCGCGCTCGAGCCGACGTTCGGCGGCATCAATCTCGAGGACATCAAGGCGCCCGAGTGCTTCTACATCGAGCGCAAGTGCCGGGAGCGGATGAAGATCCCCGTGTTCCACGACGACCAGCACGGCACGGCGATCATCGTGGGTGCGGCGGTGCTGAACGGATTGCGCGTGGTCGGCAAGGAGTTTGGCAACGTGAAGGTCGTGTGCTCCGGCGCGGGCGCCGCGGCGCTTGCCTGTCTGGATCTTCTCGTCCATCTCGGCATCCGGCGCGAGAACATCTTCGTGTCGGATATCAAGGGCGTCGTCTATCGGGGCCGCACCGAGGAGATGGACGACAACAAGATCCGCTACGCACAGCCGACGTCGGCACGCGCGCTCGCCGAAATCCTGCCCGGTGCGGACATCTTCCTTGGCCTTTCCGCAGCCCGCGTCCTGAAGCCCGAATGGCTTTCGAAAATGGCCGACAAGCCGCTGATCCTCGCGCTCGCCAATCCCGAGCCTGAGATCATGCCGGACATCGCGAAGGCCGCGCGGCCGGACGCGATCATCGCGACCGGACGCTCCGACTTTCCGAACCAGGTCAACAACGTGCTCTGCTTCCCGTTCATCTTCCGCGGTGCGCTCGACGTCGGCGCCACCAAGATCAACGAGGAGATGAAGCTTGCGACAGTGCGCGCGCTCGCGGACCTCGCGATGATCGAGCAGTCCGACATTGTCGCGAGCGCCTACAACCTCGAGGAAAACCTGCGCTTCGGTCCCGAATACCTGATTCCGAAGCCCTTCGATCCGCGGCTCATCGTGATGATCGCGCCCGCGGTGGCCAAGGCGGCGATGGACAGCGGCGTGGCAACGCGACCGATCGAGGACTTCGAAGCGTATCGCTCACGGCTGACGAGCTTCGTCTACCACTCCGGCCTGCTGATGAAGCCGCTGTTCACGGCGGCGAAGAAGGATCCGAAGCGGATCGTCTTTGCCGAGGGCGAGGACGAGCGTGTGCTCCGCGCAGTCCAGGTTATCGTCGACGAAGGTCTCGCCAAGCCGATTCTCGTCGGGCGTCCCGCTGTCATCGAGCGACGGATCGAGCGCTTCGGCCTGCGCCTCAAGTCGAGCGAATTCGAAACGATCAATCCCGATCAGGACGAGCGGTATCGCGAGTACTGGATGAACTACTACGAGCTGGCGCAACGCAAGGGCGTGTCGCCTACGTACGCGCAGGCGGAGATGCGGCGCAGGCAGACGCTGATCGGCGCGATGATGATCCATCGCGGCGACGCCGACGGCATGATCTGCGGCACGATCGGGACGCACGGCTCGCACCTTCGGTACATCGACCAGGTGCTCGGTCGGCGTGCGGGCGTGAATGTCTATGCGGCGATGAACGGAGTGCTGCTGCCATCGCGGACGCTGTTCATTGCGGATACGTACGTCAATGTCGATCCCAGCGACGAGGAGATCGCCGAAATCGCGATGCTTTCAGCGGACGAGATCCGCCGATTCGGCTTGACGCCGAAGATTGCCCTGTTGTCGCACTCGTCGTTCGGCACCAGCAGTCACCCGTCCGCTCAGAAGATGCGCAGCGCCCTGGGGCTTATCCACCAGCAGGCGCCCGAGCTTGAGGTCGAAGGCGAGATGCATGGCGATGCCGCGCTCAGCGAGACGGTGCGTCGCGCTGCCTTTCCCAACTCGCGTCTCGACGGTGACGCGAACCTGCTGATCATGCCGACGCTCGATGCAGCCAACATCTCCTTCAACCTGCTGAAAGTGGCGTCGGGCGGCGGCGTGACGCTCGGCCCGATCCTTCTCGGTTGTGCGAAGCCGGTGCACATCCTGACCCCTTCGGCGACGGTGCGCCGGATTGTCAACATGACCGCGCTGACCGTCGTCGATTGCGTCATCGAGCGCCAGGCGCAGCTTTCGTACTGACGCGGTTTCCTGGGCGGTGTCGGGTGCCGGTAGGACGGTGCCCGACGCGCGACTTCTGCGAATGCCGATCCCGAAATCGGCGCGCGGGTGCCTTTGCAATCCGCCGGATGACGCAACAATGCCGACTCGCCCACTTCCGCGACAGCCATGAACGACAACGACGCGAATACGGTCAAGCCTGCCGATGTGCAGGACGAACGAGACCTCTGGAAGCGCCTTGCGAACCATCGCTACGCGATGCTGACCACGCACGACGCGGACGGCTTGCTCGCAGCGCGTCCCGTGACGGCGCTGAAGGTCGAACCCGACGGGCGTTTGTGGTTTTTCATTCCGGTGGCGGGTGGCATCGCCGCGGACGTCGAGCGTGATCCCGATATTCATTTGAGCTACATGAACGAGGACGAAGACCTGTTCGTGTCGTTGCGCGGCAAGGCCACCGTGCTGCGCGATGCGCAGCGAGCGCGCGAGCTCTGGTCCACGATGGCGGGCGCGTGGTTTCCGGGTGGACCGGATGATCCGAATCTCGGCATCCTGCGCGTCGACGTCGATCGGGGCGACTACTGGGACGTGAAGGCGAGCAAGCTCGTGCAGTTCTACGAAATGGCCAAGGCCGCGCTGCTCAGGAAAACGCCGGAGAACCTCGGCGAGCACAAGCGCTTCAACGCCTGACGTAGCGTTTCTGCTGCGGCCGGGTTTCTTCGCCACACCCTGAATTTCCAGCGCTGTTTGCGAGCGGTCACCAAGTGCGAGCGCAAGCTCGAACGCGCGCCGATACCGCGGCGCCGCCGCTTCCGAATCGCCCCCGAATGAGCGGACAGTCGGCAAGAAAGTGATGCGCGAAGTGCTCGGAGCGGACGTCGCCTTGACGTTCCGCATCGCGAAGCGCTTCGCGCGCCATCGGTTCGACGGCGTCGAGCTTCTCCAGCACAAACGCGCCAATGGTGCGCGAAGCGCAACCGCACTCGCATTTCACCGAGGGACGTACTTATCTGACCGGTGCGCTTGCGATGGCGGTCGACGCGGACAGCGGGAGCCGTTCGTCCTGCCGGCGCACGAGGCTCTTGTCGACCAGCGATCCGATCACCTCCAGTGACGTTTCACAGATCGTCTCCGCGCGCTCGAGCGAGAAGGTCCCGCTGAAAACGCCGAGCGCAACGAACACGTCACGCTCGCTTTGGTTGAGCAAGTCGTAGCTCCAGGCGATCGTGTTGCGGATCGTCTGCTGACGAACCGGCGTATCGCGCGCACCGCTCGCGAGCAGATTCAATGGCTGTGGCAGTCGTTTCAGCATCGCGTTCGGCGACAGGAGGCCGATCCGCGCGGCGGCGAGCTCTATCGCGAGCGGCAGCCCGTCGAGGTGTCGGCAGATCGCCGGGATCGCGTGTCCGTTATCGTCGGAAAGCGCGAACGCCGGCTGCACGGCCTTCGCGCGCGCGACGAACAGTGCAACCGACGGGCATTGCGCAATGTGGCTGGCCGACGATCCATGGAGCGGATCTGGCACGGCGAGCGGAAGCACCGGATGGATCTGCTCGCCCATCATGCGTAGCGGTTCGCGGCTCGTCGCGAGGAAGCTTATCCCGGCGGCCTGCGCGGCGAGCGCCGCGACCTCCGGTGCGCAGTCGATCACCTGCTCGAGATTGTCGTGCACGACGAGCATTCGCTTCTCGGCCAGATACGCCGTGAGCGATTGACCGGCTGCGGCGCTGACGCCGATCGCTTGCGCGATGGCGGGCCGGACGAGCGAGGAGTCCGTGATCGGCGCGAGCGGAACGAAGAACATGCCATCGGCGTACTCGCCTTCGACTTGCGCAGCGGTCTTCACCGCGAGGCGCGTTTTGCCGGTACCGCCTGGACGCGTGGGTGTGACGACGGTCGTGCGCGACGAGTGGAGCGTCGCCGCGATCGCCTCGAATTCGTGCTCGCGCTCGACGGTCGATCGCAGATGGGCGACGCGCGATGAACGCCGATGCGCACGTAGTCGCCGGCGGCCGTCGTGGTCTCGCGCGTATGGAGACCCATGCGGACGCGCACCGCGCGATCCGCGAGCCACGGACTGTCTCTTATACACATCTGACGCTGCCG
>JBKPOL010000016.1:0-4270 GCA_046733075.1 Pseudomonadota bacterium
TTGTAACGGTTGCGCAGCTCGATCACCGGCTGCATGTTCACTTCATTGAACGTCGTGAGGATCGCCGCCGTCGATTGCGATTCGACGAGACGCTCGGCGATCCGCGCGCGCAACCGCGACATCGGAACGCGCTGCTCCGGACGGGCACCGAGCGAGGTGGGCAGTCGAACCGGCGGCCCCTTGGCGGTCGACGGAAGCGTCGCAGGTGCCCGCTGCGGCGCTTGCGGCGCTCGCGCTTCGGTCGCTCCCGCAGTTTCCGATGGGGCATTACGCGCCTCGGCTGCGGGCGCCGCTTGCGTCGGCGCGGGTGTGGGCGCGCTCTCGCCACGCGCGCGGACCACCTCGGCCACATCGCCCTTGGTGATCCGCCCGCCCCGTCCCGTACCGCTGACGGAGGATGCGTCCACGCCCTCGTCCGCCATCATCTTGCGCGCGGCTGGTAACGGCGTTGCGCCATCACGCGATTTTGCCGCCAGCGTGGAGGGTGCAGGTCCCGCGGGTGTGGCCGTCGCAACGGTTGCCGGAGTCGCCGCGCGCGGGGCCGTGGCAGACGGCACCGTGCTGGACGTCTCCGGCTGCGCGGTCGCCTTGCCGTCCGTGTCGATCACCGCGATCACATCGTTGGAGGTAACCGTCGACCCGTCGGGCCGGGTGATTTCCGCAAGCACGCCGTCTCCGGGCGCGGGCAGCTCGAGCACGACCTTGTCCGTTTCGATGTCGATCAGGTTCTCGTCGCGCTTCACCGCCTCGCCAGGCTTCTTGTGCCAGTTGACGAGCGTCGCTTCGGCGACCGATTCAGGCAACTGCGGGACCTTCACTTCGATTCTCATCGCGCGGCTCTCGTTACGATCGGGTGGGCACTGGCATCAACGCGCAATCACCATCTCGCCCGATCTGAGCTTGTCTGCAAACGCGTCGTCGATCAGCTGCTTCTGCTCCGCGTTGTGCTTGGCCGCGTAGCCGACCGCCGGCGAGGCCGAGACCGGCCGTCCGGCATAGAAGAGCATCTTCCTCGCATCGAGATCGGAGCGCAGGTAGAAGTTGAGCCGGTACCACGCGCCCTGGTTCTGCGGCTCCTCCTGACACCAGACGACCTCCTTCGCCTTCGGATATTTCGCAATCTCCTGCTTGTACTCGTCGTGCGGAAACGGGTACTGCTGCTCGAGCCGGATGACCGCGATGTCGTCGATGCTGTGCTGCCGGCGGTACGCGAGGAGCTCGTAATACACCTTGCCCGAGCAAACGACGACGCGCCGCACCTTCTTTGCATCGAGCTTGTCCACTTCGCCGATGACGTTGCGGAACGACCCGCTCGACAGCTCGTCGAGCGTCGACACCGCTTCCTTGTGGCGAAGCAGGCTCTTCGGCGTGATGACGATCAGCGGCTTGCGGAACGAGCGGATCATCTGCCGGCGCAGCAGATGGAACGTTTGCGCCGGCGTCGTCGGCACGACGACCTGCATGTTGTGCTGCGCGCACAACTGCAGGTAGCGCTCGGGCCGGGCAGACGAATGCTCGGGGCCCTGCCCTTCGTACCCATGCGGCAGGAACAGCACCAGATCGCAAATGCGGCCCCATTTCACCTCGCCGGCGCTGATGAACTGGTCGATAACGACCTGCGCGCCATTGGCGAAATCCCCGAACTGCGCCTCCCAGATCACGAGCTGGTTGGGCTCCGACGTCGTATAGCCGTATTCGAAGCCAAGCACGGCGTTCTCGGTCAGCACCGAGTCGATGATCTCGAAATCCGGCTGGCCTTCGCGAAGGTGCTGGAGCGGCACCCACGTGCCGGAATCCCATTTCTCGCGGTTCTGGTCGTGCAGCACCGAATGCCGATGCGAGAACGTGCCACGACCGACGTCCTCGCCAGATATCCGCACGCCGTAGTTCTGGTCGAGCAGCGTCGCATAGGCGAAGATTTCCCCCATTCCCCAGTCGATCGGCTGCTTGCCTTCGACCATCGCGCGCCGATCGGCCATCATCTTCTCGACGCGCGGATGCAGCTTGAAGTTCGCCGGCACCGTGGTCGCCTTGATGCCGAGCTCCTTCAACCGGGACATCGGCACCGTGGTGTCGGCGGGATCGGTCCAGTGACGGTTCTTGAATGGCGACCAGTCGATGATGAACGGCGGCTTGTAGTTCGCGAGCACCGTCGTGTTGGTGTGAAAGCCCTTGTCCATCGCCGCGCGGTACGTGGCGATCATGGCATCCGCCTCCTCGGCGGTGACGACACCCTCGGCGATAAGCCGTTCCGCGTACAGCTTGCGCGTTCCGGGATGCTGGTTGATCTTCTTGTACATCAGCGGCTGCGTGATCATCGGCTCGTCGGCCTCATTGTGGCCGAGGCGCCGGAAGCAGACGAGGTCGATGAATACGTCCTTGTGGAATCGCTGGCGATAGTCGAATGCAAGCTCGGTGGCAAGGAGGCATGCTTCCGGATCATCGCCGTTGACATGGAAGATCGGCGCTTCGACCATCTTCGCGACGTCCGTGCAATAGAGCGTGCCGCGCACGTCGCGCGGATCCGATGTCGTGAACCCGATCTGGTTGTTAATGACGAGATGGATCGTGCCGCCTGTGTAGTAGCCGCGCGTCTGCGCCATGTTCAGGCACTCCTGCACGATGCCCTGCCCGGCGATCGCCGCATCGCCATGGATCAGCACGGGCAGCACCTGGTCGCCGCGCGCATCGCGCCGGCGATGCTGCCGGGCCCGCACGCTGCCCTCGACAACCGGGTTGACGATCTCGAGATGCGACGGATTGAACGCGAGCGTGACGTGCACCGGTCCGCCGGGCGTCGAGATGTCGGAGGAAAAGCCCTGGTGATACTTGACGTCACCCGCCGGCAGTTCCTGCGGTGCCTTGCCCTCGAATTCCGAGAACAGGTCGCTCGGCATTTTCCCCAGGGTGTTGACGAGGACATTGAGGCGTCCGCGATGCGCCATGCCGAGAACGAGCTCCTGCACGCCGGCGCCGCCGGCACGCTGGATCAGCGTATCGAGCATCGGGATCATCGAGTCTCCGCCTTCGCCCGAGAAGCGCTTCTGCCCGACGTACTTCGTGTGCAGGTAGCGCTCGAGCGTCTCGGCGGCGGTCAGCCGCTCGAGAACGTGCTTGCGCTCGTCGGCGCTGTACTTCGGACGGGAGCGGATGGGCTCGAGGCGCTCCTGGACGAAGCGCTTCGTCGGGGTGTCCGAGATGTACATGTACTCGGCGCCGAAGGTCCCCGTGTACGTTTCCTTCAGCGCGCCGATGATTTCGCGCAGCCGCATGCGTGCCGGACCCGCCTTGAACGAGCCGACGTCGAACGGCGTGTCGAGATCCGCCTCGGTGAAGCCGTACGTGCGGATGTCGAGGTCGGGGATGTACGCAGGCTCCTGCCGCTTCAGCGGGTCGAGGTCCGCATGCAGCATGCCGACCGTGCGGAACTTGCTGATGAGGCGCAGCACGAGCACCTGCTTGTGCATCGTGGTCTCGTCGACCATCGCGCCGGCGACGCGACGGTTTCGCGCGAGTTCGCGGAACGACTCGACGACCGCGGAATGCGGCACGTCCGGCGCGCCGCCACGAAGATCGTCGAAATACGTGCGCCATTCCGGGGACACGCTCGCCGGGTCGGCGAGATACGTCTCGTACAGCTCCTCGATGAACGGCGCGTTGCTGCCGAACAGCGTGCTGGACGACTCCAATTCCTGCATGGTTCCCATTGCGCTACCTTGGCTCTTTGAGCCGCTGACAAACGTCGGATGGAACAAGAGGCGGCGCGGCCGCCCCGTCTTGCCTCAGCGCGCCGAGATCGGTTTGATCGAACGGCGTGGGGCGCCCGTGTAGAGCTGGCGCGGCCGCCCGATCTTGTATTCGGAATCGGACACCATCTCGTTCAACTGCGCGATCCAGCCGACCGTCCGCGCAAGTGCGAAGATCGCCGTGAAGAGCTGCACCGGAATGCCGATGGCCTTCTGCACGATGCCCGAATAGAAGTCCACGTTCGGATAAAGCTTGCGCTGCACGAAATAATCGTCCTCGAGCGCGATCTTCTCCAGCGCCATCGCAAGCTTGAAGAGCGGGTCGTTTTCCAGGCCCAGCTCGCCCAGCACTTCCTTGCAGGTTTCCTGCATGAGCTTGGCGCGCGGGTCGTAGTTCTTGTACACGCGGTGGCCAAAGCCCATGAGCTTGACGTTCGAGTTCTTGTCCTTGACCTTCTTGATGAACTCGCCAATCTTCTCCACGCCACCTTCCTTCTGGATGTCGTAGAGCATGTTGAGCGCCG
>JBKPOL010000017.1:0-3392 GCA_046733075.1 Pseudomonadota bacterium
GGGCCGGACCTCGAGCGTCTCGAGCGTGAGCGCACCTCGTTGGCACCGCGAGCGCCTGAGGCGCTGCGCCACCGCATCCTGTGCGCGCAGTTGCGCATCCAGCCGTTCGACGGCGGCCATCGCCGGTAGAATTGGTCCATCGCCGTCGAGCCACGCCGCCACGCCGTTGTACGCGAGCTTGGCGTGATTGCGCACGACGGCGCGGTAGATGTCGCTCGCGACGACATCGCCGCGATCGTTGACCGTCATGTCGACGACGACGGCGAGCCTGTCGTCGGACTCGCCAAGGGACGTGAGATCGGTCGACAGCTTATCGGGCAGCATCGGGAAGATGCCACCCGCCGTGTACACGGACGTCGTATTGGTCGCGGCGTGATCGTCGATGGCGGAGCCGCTCGCAACCAGTTCATCGACATCCGCGATCGCGACGAGGATGCCTGCCTGCCCGCGACCCTCGTCACGCACGTGCGCGACGGTCAGCTGGTCGAGATCGCGCGAATCGTCATTGTCGATCGAGCACCATGGCAAATCGCGCAAATCCCGGACGTCCACGCCCGTCCGATCGGCCGCATCATTGATTTGGGCGAGCTCCCGCTGCACGGCCGCGGAGAAATCGGGCTGCAATCCACGCTGAAGCATCACCGCGTGCGCAATTTCGCCGAGCAGCGAAGGTCGCTTGAGATCGGACAGGCTCATCTCACACCGTCATCCATAGCACGGGAAGCGGGGCTAGTGCGGCCGGCAGCGGAGCTAATGACCACTGTGCGTTTTTGTCCGGGAAGCGTTTCCATGCGAAGTTCAATGGGAGGCACGAAGGTTGTCGCTGCATGAGCCGGCGACATCATCACTCCCATCACGCCCGCCGATCACCGGTTCGCACGCGCGGCTGGCGCGGTGGCGACCTCACGCCCACGAGCTGATCGCCGGTTCGCACGCCCGGCTCGCGCACTTATAATCCGGTGCTTCCGGACCGTCCACCCATTGAGCTTGCGATGCGGCGTCGCACTCACAGTGGAACGCGACTTCGACGGTCCGCGCATACTCTTCGCCTCGACCGTGAGGGCAATCGACTGATGAATCCAGATGCCCGCTCATGGAAGGTCTTCGACGTCAAGACGCCGATCCTGACATACGAGTATTCGTTCGGTCCGGGAACGTCCAACGCGCTCGCGGTCGGCGGGAAGGATGGCCTCATCCTCGTCAGTCCGCCATGCCGCGTCGGCCAAGGGGTGTTCGACGATCTCGCACGTTACGGCACCGTGCGCGCGTTGGTCGCGTCGAACGCGTTTCATCATCTGGGACTGCCGGCCTGGAAGGCGCGCTTTCCCAATGCCGCCGTCTTTGCACCGGCACAGGCGGTGGCGCGGGTCGAGAAGCGCACCGGGTTGAGCGGAATTCGCACGCTTGCCGATGCGGCTTCGGTGACCGGCCCGAACCTGGAACTGGTCGACATGCCGCACTACAAGACGGGCGAAGTCCTGGTTCGCATCAGGACCGACCGCGGTGACGTCTGGTACGTGACGGACATCATCATGAATTTTCCGGTGCTGCCGAAGCATCCGATCGCGAAGGTCGTGTTTGGTCTGACTGGCAGCGGCCCCGGCCTCAAGTTCAACAACGTCTCGCCGCTTTTCATGGTCAAGGACAAGCAAGCGCTGCGCAAGTGGTTCGCGGATGAATTCCGCAAGGCGCCGCCACGCTGGCTGATTCCGGCGCACGGCAACATCGTCGACTTCGCCGCCGACAGTTCGGCGCACCGCTCACTGTTCGGAACGGGCTGACGAGCACGCGTTTCGGACGCCGTCCGGAAGACCGCCCAAAAACGGCATCGAAGTGACGTACCGCTTCACATTGCCTGACACCCGCGAGCGCACGACCTGATGATCGCCGGGCCCTCCGCCGACGGATCGCGGACTCGCCATCGCTCGAGCCTCCACGTCCGCAGCGCACTGGTATAGCGTCTGCTTTCCCTTCCCACGACCGCGCGGCGCCGCCGCCCGGGCGATCGGAGGAAGCGGACGGTGGAAGGCGCACAAGCAGGCAAGCCCAAGTTCAATCTCTGGACGTTGCCATGGCGCCTCGTGCGCTTCTTCGGCAGGCTCGCCGCCGGGTGCTTCGTGGCGATCGGCGCTCTGGTGGCGCTCGCGGTCGTGAGCTTCATCCAGTTCGAGGAGATCGTCGAAGCGATCGATTCTCGCTACTCCGCGGAGATCGACGCTCACCTGGGCATCCACCAGGCGACCATCGCCCGTCTACGCGACCCCGCGTACTTCGCTCAGCAATCGGTGCTGGTGACGGAAGACCAGAAGACGGTCGCCTGCATCTCGTCGCCGGAACACCGGATCCTGATCGACGACCCCGTCGACATCCCGCCGCTCTTCGTGAGCGCAATCCTCGCCTCCGAAGACAAGAACTTCTTCACGCACGAGGGCATCGACAAGGGCGCCATCGTGCGGGCATTCGGGAAACGTGTTCTGCAGGAAAGCCGATCGGGCGCGTCGACCCTGACGATGCAGATCGCCAAGCATCTGCGCGGCGGTACGGGTCGACCCTCGACGGAGATCGAAAAGGTCGGCGACATCTTCATGGCGCTGCGCATCGAGCGCCAGTTTTCGCGCGAGCAGCTGCTGCTCAAGTACGTGAACATGCCGTACTTCGGTCGCGGCCAATACGGAATCGAAGCGGCGAGCCGAGCCTATTTTGGAAAACCCGGCAAGGACCTCGCCCTCCATCAGACGGCTTTCATCGTGGCGCTCATCAACAAGCCGGCGCTCCCCGACCGCTCGTTCGCGATGGATCCGATGCTCAAGGGACGCGATGCGATCCGCGATGCGAACTGGGTGGAATCGGCGCGCGGCACGATGCGGGTGCTGGACTTGATGCTCGATCAGGGTGTGATCACCGACGTGGAGCACGCACGCGCGGCTGGCCTGGTCGACAAGGCGCTGCGGAAGGAAATCCTGCCGCCAGGCATGGGTTGCGGCACGCACGACCACTTCCTCGAGCGCGTTCGCATCCTCTACAAGGACCGATTCCCGATCAACAAGGGCGGGCTGACGATCTCGATCACGCGTGACGACGCGCTGCAGGAGGTGCTTGCCAAAGCCGTGGACCTGACGGTGCGCACCTATCTCGCGCGGCACCCGAACGACAGCGACAACGATCAGCTTCGCGCCGGTGCGTTCGCCATCGATTTCACCGGCGACGTGCTCGCCGAGGTGGGCAACCTCAATTTCAGTCCCTTGAAGTACGACGTGATGGCGACCGGCTGGCGGCAACCGGGATCCACCTTCAAGATCTTCACGTACGGTGGCCTGGTCGAGCAGCTGACGAACGAGGTGCTGCGAGAAGGGGGGTCACGCAGCGTGGACGAGATCACCGCTGAAGTGCTC
>JBKPOL010000018.1:0-5115 GCA_046733075.1 Pseudomonadota bacterium
GCCGAACGTCATCAGGCGCGGACTCGTTCGGCATTGCCCCATCTGCGACGGCTTCGAAGTGCAGGGGCAACGCGTGGCGGTCATCGGCGCGGGCGAGCAGGGCGTGCGCGAGGCGCGATTCATCGGTCATTTCACCGACGACGTGACGCTATTCACGCTTGCCGCTCCCGGCCTCCGCGACGAGGATCGCATGCTGCTTCAGTGTTGTGGCATCGGTCTCGTGGAGATGGCCATTGACGGGGTCCACGTGGAGGGAAATGCGCTGGTGGGAATGCGCACCGCAAACGGTCAGACGTACAGGTTCCAGACGCTGTACTCGGCGCTTGGAGCAATTGCGAACGATGAACTTCCTGCGCAGCTTGGCCTCGCACGCGGCGCGTCCGGGCTGATCGTTGCCGATCGGCACGAGCGCACGTCGCGCCCGAACGTCTAGGTGCGGCGACATCGTCGACAGCTCGCTCAACCAGATCTCGGTGGCTGCGGGCCACGCTGCGACAGCGGCCACCGCCATCCATAACTCGTTGTGAGCGGGACGGGCCGGTCGCGGATGCGAGCCCCAGCAATTTGGCCGCACAGGGAGTTCGTCATGCGTTGCCGTGAATGCCCGCGCGGAACTTGTCTGCGCGGCCGATCTGGTCGTTGTCGCCCCGCCGGTCGCCGCGTAAGGGACGCTCCGAAGATGGCGGGCTGCGGAGCCCCGTCCGCGGAACGGGCAACGAGACCGAGCCGCACCATCCCGCGTTCAGCGGGGACGTTAAGTAATGCCAGGTGCTTGCGAGGCTGCGCCTTCCGTCGTCCGTGCCCGCATCAGATCCAGCACCTGGCTGCCGATGGACCCCAGCCCGAACTTCGACAGCACCGTCTGCGGCCGCGGCTCGACCAGTACTTGAGCGCAATCGTGCTCTTTGGCGAATTCGACAATCGTTTCCGCCTGATGCCCGACGAGCACATGATCTTCATGAGGCACACCCGCCTGGTTCAACAACCGAATGACGGGCTCCAGCACGCGCATTCCCGCTTCTCGATGGACGTCCCGCAGATCCTTGTGATTGAAGAATTGCGCGACGTGCTGCGGCAGTGGTCGCTGCACGTTGATCAGGTAGAGATGAACCGGCTGTGTCCGGTACAGCGCCACCGCCTGGCTCGCGGCCCATCCCGCGTCCGATGGGTCGCAAATGGGCACGACGACGGCATTCATGGTCGGCTCCCACTCGACGAAAGCACGTGAGGATCCGAGGTCGCCGGTGCCGCTCCCCGGTGAGTCACCGCCGTTCCGGCTTCCTTCTTGCGCGCAAGCATCTTGCCTGCGATGACGACGAACGCCGCGCCGATGATCGGTGCGATCTGGTCGAGAATGTGGACGTGCGTATCGATGTAGGTCTTGACCGCGGGATCCCCGACCGCCATGTCGCCCGCAACATAACCAAGGAGGCCCGCCCCGATCACGACGAACTGCGGGAAGCGCTCCATCAGCTTCACGAGCAGCGCGCTGCCAAAGAGGATCAGCGGCATCGTTATCAACAGACCCACGAACAGCATGCCGAGATGACCCTTCGCCGCGCCGGCCATGCCGAGCACGTTGTCGAGGCTCATCACGATGTCGGCGATGATGATCGTCTTGACCGCTTCCCAGAAAGTTGCTGCTTTCCTCGACGTTCCCGTCTTCGTCCTCGGGCAGCAGCAGCTTGATGCCGATCCACAGCAGCAGCACGCTGCCAATGATCTGGATGTACGGCAACGCCATCAGCAGTGCGGCGCACGACGTGAGGAGCGTCATCAAGACGACGATGCCGCCTGTGCCGACGATGAACGCCTGCCTTTGCTGGCGAGCGGGCAGCGAACGGCACGCGAGCGCGATGACGAGTGCGTTGTCGCCGCTAAGCACGACGTTGATGACGGCGATCTTGAAGAGCGCGCTCCAGGTTTCGGGATCGGTGAGGGTCGCCAGCATGAGCACTCCGACATCGGGAAGGAGTGTTCAAGCTACGTGCGCAGGATTACCGGCGCCTGTCGCCGCAATTACGCGCGACTGTCGCGCGGCTTACTGAAGGCTTTCGCGAACCTTACGTCAGGCTTACGGCGACGGCATCCAGCCGGAGGTTATGAAGTGCCGACCTACGACGGGAACGTGACGGTGAACCGGTTGCCAAGCCCATCCCCGTCCTGGGTCAGGAAGATCTCGGCGTCGTGCAATTCGGCGGTGTCCTGCACGATCGCGAGGCCGAGACCGCTGCCATCGGAGTCGGTGCCGAGCAGCCGGTGGAACCGCTCGAAGACGCGTTGCCGCTCCTCGACGGGAATGACGGGCCCGTCGTCGCTGACGGAGAGACGAGCTGAAGGCAGCGCCTCGACGCGTACTGTCACGCGCCCTCCGGACTGGCTATAGCGGATTGCGTTGTCGAGCAGATTGTTGATGAGTTCTGTAAGGCGAGCGGCATCGCCACGGACGATGACATGCTGCTCTCCGCCCTCGAAGCCAAGGTCGATGTTCTTTCGGTAGGCCTCCGGTACCCAGTCCATCGTGACGTCGAAGGCGAGCCGCGACAGGTCGACCGGCGCGAGCTCGATCTTCTTGACGGTGGTGGGCTCGTTCCGCGCAAGCGACAGCAGCTGTCCGACGAGTCGCGACATCCGCTCCACCCCCGTGTACAGATGCGCGATCGATTGCCGTGCCTGCGCCGGATCCTCCTCGCGCAGCGCCACTTCGACGTGCGCCTTGAGGCCCGCGACCGGCGTTCGCAATTGATGGGCAGCATCGGCGATGAATCGGCTCTGATAGCTCAGGATCGCATCGAGCCTCATCAGGAGATCGTTGATCGCGCCGAGCACCGGCTGTACCTCGCCGGGCACGTGCTCGACGGTCACCGGACTGAGGTCGAGATGCGACCGCGCCGCCACCGCCTGCTGCAGATGACGCAACGGCGCGAGCCCGCGCGCCACGCCATCCCACAACACGCCGCCCGCGATGGCGATCAGGAGGAGCTGCGGCAGGATGACACCGATGAGGATTTCTTCGCAAGGCGCCGCCGCTTGACGCGCGTTTCTGCAACCTGCACGACAACGGACGGGCTGGTCCCATCGACGCGCCGCAGCTCGACGATGCGCACGTGCTCAGCGTGGAGTTCGCCGTCGTAGAAATCGTCGGTGTGCGACTTCGCTCGCGGCGTGAGCTCGGTATCTCCCGCTATCCACTTGCCGTCGGTCCCGTGAACCGAGTATCGGATGGTGTCGTACTGGTCGAGGAGCAACGTGCGCTCGGCATCCGGTTCGAGGTCGAACACCGGGGTCGTGGCCTGGGGCTTCACATGCAACGTTAGCTCGCGCGCGATCTCCATCAGCTCGCCGTCGTAGATGCCGTCAGACACCGCTGCGCGATGATCCCGCTCGTGCTGCTGTTCCTCGTCGACGCCGTCGGCAGCTATTTCGATGACCGGACCTGACACGACGCTGCGCAGCAAGCTGCTGCGCTGGTTGCTAGCTCGCGGGCGGACATCTCGATCGCCTGTTCGCCGTGAAAGAGGCGCCGGGCGGCAACGTCGAGCCGCAACTGGCCGTGCGTCATAGTCGCCCCTGCGCCGTGCCCACGGCGCAGCAGCGCGCGTACGCGTGCCTCGAACTCCGGAAGGTCGAAGGGCTTCGTCATGTAGTCGTCCGCGCCGAGGTCGAGCCCGGTGACGCGGTCTTCGACCGTGTCGCGTGCCGTCAGGATGAGGACCGGCGTCGTCGAGCGCCGGTCCCGCAAGCGCCGCAGCACGGACAGGCCATCGATTCTCGGCAGCGCGAGGTCCAGCACGACGAGATCGAACGCGGTGCTCGCAAGTAGGTGATTCGCGGCTTCACCGTCGGCCACGAGGTCGATGGCGTAAGCGGACTGCGTGAGCGCTGCCGCGAGGACCGAATCATCTTCAACGACGAGTATGCGCATGCCGTCCCGGATCAAGGACGCCTGCCGCGCGCACCGCGACAAGGCGCGGCCAATCTCCGCATTTTCGGCGCCGCCCATGCCATGTGCCCGTCGCGCCTGTCGGCGAACAGGCGAACCTCTGATACATTGCGCCGCCATGCACGCCCCGATCCCCGAGCGCCAGCTGTCGATGCGCGACATGGAGGCGATCCTCCGGGTCACGCGGGGATTGGCCGCACCCTTCGATCTCGCGACGATGCTCGGTGAAGTGGTCGGGGCGGCGAAGCAGGTACTGACGGCGGAACGCGGTTCCGTCTGGCTCTACGACGCCGCCACCAACGAGCTCGTGCTTGAGGTGGCAACGGGCATCAAGCCGGTCCGGGTGCCGTCCGGCAGCGGCCTCGTGGGCGCGTGCGCGCGCGAGCGCGCCATCATCAACGTACCCGATTGCTACGCGGACCCCCGGTTCGACCCGAGTGTCGACAGGGCAAGCGGCTATCGGACGCGCTGCATGCTGACGCTGCCGCTGGTCGATCATCGCAACGATCTGGTGGGCGTGATGCAGGTGCTGAACAAGCGCGACGGCGTCTTCGATTCGTACGACGAGGTGCTTGCGACCGCGCTCGCCGCACAGTGCGCGGTGGCGTTGCAACGTGTGCGGATGACGAGCGCTTTGATCGAGGGCGAGAAGATGCGCAAGGCCCTCGAGATGGCGCGCGAGGTGCAGATGAGCACGCTGCCGTCCACGATGCCGTCGATCCCGTCATACGACGTCGCGGCGATGTTCCAGCCTGCCGAGTTGACGGGCGGAGACACGTACGATCTCGCCCACCTGGATGGTGAACGGCTGCTTGTCGTGCTCGGCGACGCCACCGGCCACGGCATTGCGCCCGCACTGTCGGTCACGCAGATGCAGGCGATGCTGAGGATGGCCTTTCGCCTCGGGGCGGACGTCGACACCGCGTTTTTGCAGGTCAACAACCGGCTCGCCGAGACACTTGCCGACGATCGCTTCATCACGGCGTTCATTGGTGTGCTCGATCCCGCGACGAACGCGTTGCGATTCCACAGCGGAGGCCAGGGGCCGATCTTCATCTTCCGGGCGGCGACCTCCACATGGGATCGCTATCGGCCGACGAGCTTCCCGCTTGGTGCGATGCCTCTGTCCGTTTTACAGCCGGCATTGCTAACGCGCCTGCTGCCCGGGGATG